>JABBNX010000268.1 GCA_019352135.1 Pseudomonadota bacterium | reverse complement strand
TGGCTTCCGGCGCCGATGCCGCCCCCACGGCCAGTCGTTTGTCCAGCATCGCCGCGATCTCCTGTTGCGTGACTATTTGCCGCTCCAGTATCCGGGCCCTGCGGGTCGCGGCATAGAAACCGAGCATATGACCGCGCAAGCGGCTGCGAACCTGCCAGGCGACGGTGCCGATATCGGACCGTGCGGCGTTGGAGATCTGCCGCGCCTGCGTCAACCGGTAGCCGCGCTTGCCGGCGGTTTCAATCGGAATATCCAGACCCAGGCCGAAGGTATACGGCGATTCACCGCTTTTGGCGTTGGCGGTGTAGCCGAGCGGGAATTTGAGCGCCGGGTTGGGGCGCTCCCCCGCGCTCTGAATCGCTGCCTGGCTGGAACCGTACCGGGCGCGCGCGCTATCCAGCAGCGGGCTGAAATAAAAAGCGGCCAGCGTCAGCGTCTGCAGATTCCAGACACCGGGCGCGCAGACGCCGCTGCCGCAGTGCGCATCAATGTATCGGCGCAGTTCCGGACTATCCAGTGTGCGTGCTTCAAAGGCAGCCATCAATGCCGCCGGCGCGACAGGGTGCGGGTGGTACGTCGCACAGCCGGACAGCAGAAGCAAAACAATACAGAGAAGCGGATTCTTCACCTGCTTACTCCCTTGCCGGACTTTTACCCCCGGCGAAGATGTGGTTCGGAATGGTTTGAATATACCACATTCTCCCGGTGCGGCAACAGCAGGGCTGACAGCACGATCGCCGTCAAAGACACCATCCCCCAGGCCCAGAGAACGTCACTTAAAAAGTGCCCCCCCTGGGCGATACGGGCATACCCCATCAGCAGGCCGAAAATGAGACCACCTGCCAGCCAGCTCCGTGCGACCGCAGGTTTAGTACGGCGATAGATAAAAAACGGCGCCATCAGGTAAAAAGCAGCGGAGCCGTGTCCGCAGGGGAAGGAGCGGCCCGTGCCGTTAAGATCAGGCTGCCAGGGCTGATGAAACTGTCTGGTACCACCAAATTCAACAATGTCACGGGGACGGGGGCGGCCCCAGTGGTCCTTGAACACTACATTTACCATCAAGCCCGGTCCCAGGGCGAGCAACAGCACCAGAAAAATTCCTTGTCGGCGCCATGGACGCCACTTTGGCTTGAAACTGCCGTAACAGGCAGCGCACAAGCCGAAAATTGCCATCACAAGAGCCGGGTAGCGATCAAGATGATAGAGCAACTTCCACGGGAACCGCTCTCCAACCGGCCAGCCACCGGATTTATAAAATTGAGACGATACCCACACGTCAGCGCCGGTGTAGGCGATCAGTACGGTTACCACCAAAAGGAACAACAGCACGACTATAACTTCCAACCAGTTTACATACTTCATTACAGACTCCATTACCGTATTGTTGCCATATCAAGACGATGGCATGGCATTTCACCAACCTGGTTTTCGCCATTATTCTCTCAACTGATTCGGCAAATCATCCACATTATTTTTATTGCAGAGGGTTAAATAGATAACCATGCCGGCGATACTCGCCATAAAAATTCCACTTGTGACCATGGCGCCCAAGCCCAGCCCGCCGTCGGCAAGTGGTTGTGAGAACAGATCACCACACGAAGCGCCCAAAGGGCGGGTCAGGATGTAAGCGATCCAGAATGCTCCAATGGCATTGGTCTTAAAGAGGTAATAGGAGATAGTTATCACACCGATCAGCGAACCAAATATCAGAGCAGATTTCCCATACCCCAGGCCGAGGCCTTCTGCAGTCAGGTCGCCTGCGGCCGTACCCAGGGCAAAGGTAAAGAGAATGGCCGCCCAGTAAAACAGTTCACGCCTGGTGGTAACGATGGTGTGAATGGACAGGGTCTTTTCGCAGGCATACCAGACACCAAATGTAATCAGCAGCGCACTGCCGAAAATAATGGTCGTTGTTTCCAGCGCGACCCCGAAGTTGTCGACAAGGTTGTCTGTAACAAGGGTTCCCACAATGCTGATCAGGACAACAACGGTCCAGTACAGCCAGGGCACGTATTGTCTGGCGCGCAGTTGCATGAACAAAAATACGGCCAACAGAATCCCCATGAGGAGAGAGGTACCGGTCAGGCCGAGCTGCATGTTGATGTTGAGGAAATCGGCTGCCGTCTCGCCGACGGTTGTTGCCATGATCTTGATAAGCCAGAAGTAAAGCATGACTTCCGGGACCTTGTTGAGCATGTGCGCTGCACGTTCGCTGATTGGTGATTTCATATATACTCCGCTGTTTTTTTGCTACCCTGTGATGTACGGTTCGTATCCATTATCCCAAAAAAAGCCCCCGTCTCTCATGATTGAGGGACGGGGGAGGTTATTGCTAGTCCGGATTAGGGCCTTCCGGGGCATCTTCCAAGACCTTGCCGGTTCCGGCATCCACGCCGACTTCCTGTGTGACTTTGCCATGCTGAATATCGAACGAATAGCGCAGGCCGCTACCGCCGTGTTCTTTTTCCAGCTCCTCAGCGGTGATTTTGCCCGGGTGGGCCTTGAGGGCTATCGACCGCGCCTCGCTGATGGTGACCTTGGCGCCCCTTGCAAGCTTTTGACCCGTGTAGCCTTGTGCGGACAGAACGCCGGCAGTTGAGATGACGGCGAGGGTTACTGCTACCTTGATTGTGCGTTTCATACTGGTACCTCCGGATGTTTATGTTACAGCGATGCTGCATGATCTAATACTAGCGGTGAATACTTAGCGGATGATTAGCAGGAAAACTTTTTTTGCGGGGATGTTACGAAATTTTATTTCGATAGAGGGAGCGGAAAGCCTCACGGCCGAAGAGACTGAACGAAATATTGAGGACACGTTTAATAATCTTTTGCATACGTATCTATCCGGTTTAAATCCAATACTGTTCACTTAATTATTTCAATATGACTTTCTATCGTAATTCGCATAGTC
>JABBNX010000066.1 GCA_019352135.1 Pseudomonadota bacterium | reverse complement strand
AGAGGCATTAGATATCAACTGATTACATTTTTCAACACCTTTGTGGAATGGCTTGTGATTAACAGGGCCTTTTTGGTGATATATCATGCTGAAACAAACTAATGAGATACTGCTGCTATGGCGGCAATTTGGGCAGACGTCAGGTTCATGGATCCCGTTCCTCCCATATTGCTGTTCATCGCTGCCTGAATCTGGGCTGCGCTTCTTACTCCAAGTGATCCATGGCAACCGAGGCACGTTGTATTGTAGTACGCCAAAGCGTTAAAGGACGGCATCATCGTCGTTGGCGGTGTCATCGGCGGTGTCGTCGGTGTTGTCGTCGGCGATGTCGTCGGCGTTGTCGTCGATATTGTAGCAGGTGTTGTAGTCGATGTGGTAGTCGCCATGGTATTTGTCCCCCCCATCATACCACCCCGAAATGCTGTCGACATGTTGCGGAAAGGTTGTCCCACAGTGATATTTGTGAGGTTTGTCGTCATACTGCTCATGAGGCTGGACATGGCAGATGGAGCATTCGGCCCCGTGATTGAGGAGATGTTACTAAAGATCGTACCCATCATGCCACGGTATCGATTGACATCCACAGTGGTGCTCGTACCGCTCGTACTGAGTACCTGGGACATCTGACTTCCCATCAAACTCGCCATGTTCTGGGCTGCGGCATGCATGGCCGTGTTTTTGGAAGCCACGTAATCGGTCATCATATCAGTTCCTGCCGGCATGCCGAGTTTCGTCCTCAGGTCGCTCATCGCCTGCTGCATGGTTGCGTATTTACCGGTCTCCATCATCTCACGCAGTTGCGATGACATGGGACTGATGAAGTTGCTACTGCTTACTGTTCCGGAAACGGCTGTGGCGGGCATACTGAGAACATAACTTTGGGAGACAGCCAGTCCGGTATCCATGTCGGTGGTCTTTCCCTGTGTGGCAATGGCCACAATCGGGTATTTTCCCACATCGGCGGCATCAACATTTGTCAAGGTATAGGCGCCATTCTGGTCTGTGGTGGCTGACGGCTCGCCCTGGTCCACCTGATAATTGCCGTTTTTGTCCATAAATACTGTGGCACCGACCAGATAGCCGTCGGCCACCTTCCCGGCAACTGAGGCTGTGGGGGTCGTTGAACCGCCTCCACCGCAACCGGCGACAAAACCGGCAGAAACAATTGTGAGTACCGCTAGCAGCTGTTTTTTCATTGTGATTTCCCCTTGTGTGATGACTGGTTTAAAAAATGTACCCGGAGATATCCACAATGCGTACCAAAACAGTCAAGTTATATAACAGTATATAATTGCATGGCTTTTTAATTTTAAACTGACAGATGTGCACTGATTTTAGTGCAATTAACTGCACGAGTGAGCAATTTTTTGCACCAACGTTGGATTCAGCGAACCACATACGCCTATTCCACACGCAAAATCACCCCTTGCCGACATTACGCTCGACAAGGGGTGATCGGTGTTCCACTCAGAATATTCTATTTTCAACGTGCAAAAAGTTTATTACGTCTGTCTGAACCATTCCGTCTGTCGGGATACGCACACATCCACGGCTCGACCTTTTTAAATTTCTTGTAGGCCGCAAATTGCGACAACAAAACAGCTACTCCAGCAACGCCAAATAACCCAAAATCTGTAAGCATAATCCTTATCGCCTTCTTTCAAAATTGTTAGTAAATTATATCCGGATATCAATATAAGCTTTAAATTACTTACACATGCTTCAACCAGACTATATTTATCTTATTTGTTTGGTATAAATTTGTCAATTTATTGTTAGTCCTGAAATCCTTATTTCTTCCATATTCACAAAAAGAATATGCCATTTAAAAATCCGCCACTTGATAATTTGATGACACGTGATACTATTGCAGAAAATTGCCTACGTAACCAGGCGCAACGTGCAAACGACGGAGGACGAATATGAAGATTGAAGTTGTTGAAACTATTGGAATAGTTCGTAAATCCTTATTTGGCAATGTGTTAGAAGCTCTGAAAGCATGCGGCATCAATGGGAAGGTAGAAATAGTTAACGACATCGGTACTATTCTCAAGTACGGCGTTAAATCAGCCCCGGCGCTTATCGTCAACGGGATGGTCTTGTTTGCCGGTCAATCGAGGTCAACGGAAGAAATCATGAAACTAATCCAGCACAACATCTCTAAGTTTACTTGATGAACAAGTTACTTTCCCGGAAACAGGAAGAGGCACTTCGGTATGAAGTGACTCTTTTTTTATTCGATTCTGTATAGTGTTTGGCCACAGCTTTTTTCAATCTCTTAACAACTTTCTCCGGGGAGTCTTCGTAACCATACCTTGGACGGTTCCACCCGCCTGGGGATTGTTTCGTTCATTGCCTAAACATTCCGCTTGATGAGAGGTAAGAGTCGTTATGGACTTTAGCGATGAACAAATAAAGATTGCTTCAGAGATCAATGCACGAGTTCATGAATTAGACCGGCCTGGTGCAACTGATCTGTCCATATTTGCCGCAATGACCGATTTAATGCCGATTTTCCAGCGACTCGTTAACATTTCTGGCCACAGGGGAATGGGTGAATTATGTGAACAATTCAGTGGTCTTTATCGATATTCGAAAATACTGGAACACATGGCTGATGGCATCGCAGCCGGGGTAATCAAGATATGATTGAATTAAAAAACGTTACCAAACGATACGATTCCCTTATGGCTGTTGACAATGTCTCCTTCTCTGTCAAGACAGGTGAGTATTTTGCTCTGCTTGGACCCAATGGAGCCGGGAAGACGACCATCGTTAAGATGCTGCTCGATTTTACACGACCATCATCGGGAAGCTTATCTGTACGCGGCATCCCAAGTGCCCTGGCAGAATGCCGGCAATCAATCGGCTACCTTGCCGAAAACCACCATATTCCACCATCTCTTTCAGGGTGGCAGTACCTCCTGCGTTGTGCGGAACTATTGGATATACGCCGCTCCGAGGCTATCGATCACTGCAGGCACATTGTCGAGCTGATTGGAATGCAAGGCAGGGAAGATACAAAGGCCGGCACATATTCCAAGGGCATGATTCAACGGTTCGGTTTAGGCGCTGCGCTCATGGGAGATCCAAAACTGTTAATTTTAGATGAACCCACCTCTGGTTTAGATCCCATCGGTATCCGGGAAATACGCCAGCTCTTAGAGTCGCTTAAAAGTCAGGGCATGACGATCTTTCTGAATTCACACCTGCTGTCGGAAGTTGAAAAGATATGCGATACCGCAGCTATAATCAACCGTGGCAAGCTTTTGGTAAAAGACGCAATTTCTGCCATTGTCAAAGACGGTGAGACGCTGGAAGATGTGTTTGTAAGACTCGTGAAAGGTTGACATGGAAACTTCGAAATCACTTTCCCCCATTACAAGGATTATCAAATATACGCTTATTGACGAAGTGCAGCAGAGAAGCTTCGTCATCATGTTCGTTTTCTGCGCAATCTGCGTGTTTCTTATTCGTGGCTGTTATCAAGGCAATTACATGGTGAACGGCCATTCTCTTGATGCCGGAACCGTTGTCAGAGCTTTATCGAAAATGGTCTTCCACATCATTAGTGCTGGCGTGATGGTCATAGCGGCTTTACTTTCGATGCGAATATTCAGGCGTGACCGGAACGAGGGGATGCAATCGTGTCTATTGTCCAAACCGATTGCCCGGTGGCAGTATGTTATGGGAAAGATCATTGGATTATGGGTCTTGTCGGTACTATTCATGTTTATCTTGCATAGCATTGTGTTCTTGACCGCATCCATAAATTTGAATGTTTTCATGCCGGAATACCTCGTTGCTTCACTGCTCTGTTCTATCAACCTGCTCTTTGTGATTATTGCCATGCTTCTTTTGTCGCTCCTGATGCCCGATATCGTCGCTTTTCTTTGTGTTCTGGGCGTCGGCATCGTTGGCCTTGTGGCCGACGGCATAGCTGCTGCCAGCCACAGCCAGATAGCGCAGGCGATAGTCCCGCAATCGGGCGGACATCCGCAGTCCGACTGGGCATGGTGGAAAACTGTTTATTTTTTATGGCCAAAGCTCTCAGGCGTTCAACAGATGGCATCTTCATTGATTGAGAGCGAATCTTTCCACGGATTCGCCTCTATCTATCCATTCGTTAATGTCCTTTTTTACTGCCTTATTCTTGGCGCATTGCTTTTCAAGCGTTTTAGGAATGAAGATATTATCTAGATTTTGGGATGATTGATCGTCTCCCACAACAAACACAGAGAGAGATAACCATGAAGATACTTGCCATAATAGCCAGCCCAAGAGGTATGCACGGTAACACCGGTCGCCTGTTAGATGAAGTGCTTGCCGGAGTTGAAAAATCCGGAGCGGAAACCGAAATTCTTTCCCTGAAAACCTTGAATGTTCTGCCGTGCGTAGCCTGTGACGTCTGCCACAAAACCGGTTTCTGCAACATCAATGATGATTACGAAGTCATCAAAGAGAAGCTGCTTGCATGCGACGGTTTCATTCTGGCCAGTCCAAACTATATCTTCAGTGTCACGGCCCAGATGAAAGCCCTTTTCGATCGTTGCAACGGGCTTATTCACTGCATGGCCCTGGAAGGAAAGTATGCTGCCATGGTTGAAACCTCTGGCGGAGGAGGGGATGATGAAGTGCTGTCATATCTGAGCCGCTTCACAAACACCCTTGGTGCCAACTCGGTTGGCGGTGTCGGATCGCCAATAGCCGGAGTCAGAACCTTTCCTGATGAGGAAAACCTCTATGCTAAAGCCCGTAACCTTGGCCAAGAACTTTGTCAGAGCATCAAAGATAAACGGGTTTATACTGGACAGGATGGATTTCGTGAAGAGTTCAAATTAAGAATGTCTGGTCTTGTTGACATGATGAAAGAGTATTGGCCTTTTGAGCGGGAATACTGGTCAAAAAAACTATGATTTTTTTTGTACTTGTTTTATTCACATCTTGACTTCCCTTAGAATCCGCCACAATTGACGGTTTTGTTAAAAGATGCGGATAATTGTGACGGTTTTCTCTGTGCACACCGGGTCAACTTTCAATAATACCCAACAATATCGAATTGTTATTCCCGAACAATCCGCATGTTATCTTGGTACGACAGTTGTAATCTTCATCTGTGTCAGAATCTGGCCGACGAAGTTACAAGGAGGCGTCCCAATGGTATCACGGACAATCACTCTGTTGCTGACGATGCTGCTGGCAAACTCACTTGCCACCGTTGCATCCGCTGAAATATACAAGTGGGAAGATGCCAACGGGGTTAACTTCACGGATGATTCGTCTTCCGTGCCGGAGAAATTTCGAGAACAGTTCTTTGCAGAGACCGATGTCCCGCCTGAGAGCACGACTCTACAGGTCAAAGTCAGGATGTCTCGGCAGAATAAGCTTGGCGCATCCAAGGAAAGTATGGCCGCAGTTCGACTGGCCAACCTGGAACAAAAAAAAATTGCTGCGGAGGCGACTAAACAAAAACAGCTCCAAGCGGAGGAGTTCCAGAAAACCCTGCAATCGCTGGTATTTTATATAGAAATATTGGCAGCGCTGGGAGTTTTCCTGTTTGTAATCTGGATGATAACCATTGTAGACATTGTTAGAAGCGCGTTTATGACTCCCTCGATTAAAACCGTCTGGCTGCTGCTGGTACTTTTATTGCCATTGATCGGCATGCTGGCCTATATGTATTGTGGATCACAGTATAAATGTATTCGGATGGTGTCACGTAACTGCTCGGAACCGGGACATGGAGTTGGTGTAATATCGGGCTGTTGAAGTGGAGCGAACACAAAGGGATCTGGAAATGTGTCACTACTGGCATCTGTTTTCAGAGTAAAAAACCATAAAACGGCAAAAAAGAGCCGCTCTATCCTCCCAAAAGGTAGTGCGGCTCTTTTTTCGTAAAACCATAAACTTAGCCCGCTTTTATTTTCGCCCGTCGCTCAAATTTGTAATTTCCCCCTCTTTTGTTCGTACAATTGATTTTGGTCAAATTTAATTCCGCATGCTCATGCTAAACAGTCAAAAGAGATACAGGTAATTATTACACGGGCAGAAGGGGGAAATGGCACATGAGGGCAATCAATCGGGATAGTTTCTTATCGGGAAGGGGGAACATGGATGAAAATATTTCTAAGTGGCCAACGTCTGAAAATAGCAGCAATTCTGGGTGATGCCACCATGCATGCCGGCAAAGCCGAAGCCCTGTTGCGCCAGGCTCTTGCCAAGGCGGGGGTAAACGTACCGGCCACGATTGATCTTGAGCTATCCAAGTACACGAACAACCGCGGTCTCAAAAAGCTGATGTTCAACCCGAAGCAGGAACTGAAAGATCCGTTCGGACCGCAATCGTAACAGAGAAATACTGACACACAACGGGGTGGCAGCATCAGGCTGCCACCCCGTTTGCATTCATACGCATCTGCAATCCACCAGGGAGCCATACATGATTACCACCAGCGAAATGGCCGTCACGATCACGATTTGGGTATTAACAGCTGCCGGGACTTTCTTCGGCACCCGTGCCAGGTGGCGACGCAGAAAGCAGCGGCGCGCGGATAAAAATCCCGCCACAAAACATGTTCAAAGTTACAGTGATTGACGTTCGGTTCCTGGCCGGGCTGAATAAAAAAATAAATGTGCTAAAATTGCGGTGTACCACGATAAGGTTACCGACCACCGCAAGAGCGGCAGTTTAGATATTACCGTGCTGTATGAATACTTCAGCCTTGAATGCAGAAAGGAATCACATGCCCACGGTTGTTTTTCAGTATCTTAGAGGCATAGTTCTGCTGGTATCATTCGTGCTGGCTATGCCCCAGCTGGCTGGCGCCACCGAGGAATATGCCAAACAGACCGGCCAGTCATGCTCTGTCTGCCACCTTGACCCTCACGGGGGAGGTGAACTGACACCGGCCGGAACGTCTTTTGCTGAATCACGCAACGCTGCAACAAAAAATCCTGGAAATGGCATAGTTGTCAAAGGGTTCCGGCTGGTCATCGGCTATATCCATTTCCTGACCGGCATCTTCTGGTTCGGCACAATCCTCTATGTGCACCTTATCCTCAAACCCGCCTACGCCGCCAGTGGCCTCCCCCGCGGCGAACAGAGAGTCGGCGTTATCTCGATGATCATTATGGGCATCACCGGGGCCATCCTGACCTATTACCGCATAAGCCCTTTCGATTCATTCCTTCACACCCGCTTCGGCATTCTCCTGTTCATAAAGATTTGCCTCTATCTGGTAATGGTGATCTCAGCGTTATTCGTCATTACCATAATCGGGCCGAAGCTCAAGGCGAAGAAAAAGGAGCCGGCGCTTCCTGACACCACAGATGAATTGACCCTGGAAGAGCTGACTTTCTACAACGGCCAGGAGGGCCGGCCCGCCTGCTTTGCTTTCGAGGGGAAAATCTATGACGCGACTCAAAGCAAACTCTGGAAACAGGGGGTTCACATGGGGAGACACAACGCCGGCAACGACCTGACGGAAGCGTTGAATGATGCGCCGCACGGCCGGGAGAAGGTAATTGCCATGACTCCGGCAGGAGAGTTAGTGGCCGACAGCCTCCGCAAAACTCCGCTTCATGAACGCGTATTCTTCTTCATGGCACACATGAACCTTACGATTGTTTTCATTATTGTGCTGATACTTGCCCTCTGGCGGTGGGGGTAAAATATATCAACATTAAGGACAGACAAAAACAGGCCTTAGGTAACCTGACGCTACGAATGACTAACACCAAGGATTCGGAGGCAACTATATGAAAACGGTAATTATTGGCGGGGTAGCCGGTGGCCTGTCGGCCGCCAGCCAGATCAAACGAGAGGACCAGAGCGCGCAGGTTATTGTGCTGGAAAAATCAGGCGATGTCTCGTACGCCGCCTGTGGCATGCCGTACAACCTGTACTATAAAGATAAGCCGGTTGAGGATCTCTATGCGCTGGGTCTTGAAGATATCCGCAATGAACGGGGAATAGATTACCGACTGCATCACGAAGTACTCTCAATTGATCCGGCCCGAAAGAAGGTGACGGTTTTTGACCGTGAACGTTCTCAGGAATATCGTGAAAAATATGATTATCTCGTGTACGCCACCGGCAACCAACCGAACAGGCTGCCCCTTCCCGGATTCGATGATGCTGACATCTTCTATTTCAAGACACTGGATGACACGCGACTTGTAAAAAAAGTAATCTACGAGAAAGCCCCTTCCACTGTCATTCTCGTAGGTTCCGGATACACCAATCTTGAGCTGGTAGATGTCCTCTACAACATGAAGATCACTCCGGTCATCCTTGAAAAAGCAGCCTCAATCCTTCCTTCGATTGCTGAAGAGATCAGGGTGAAGGTGCTGGAAAAGCTGAAAGAGAAAGGTATTACGCTTCATACCGCTATTGACATCATCGAGAAGAAAGGGACCGTGGTCCGGACTACAACCGGAGATTTCGAGGGGGGCATGGTTGTCGTCTCCATCGGAGTAAAGCCGAATACCGCCATCTTCTCGGCTGCCGGTGGTGAGTTGGGGGTCGGTGGAGCGGTAAAAGTTGACCGCTTTTTACGAACCAACCTTCCTGATGTCTTTGCTGCCGGTGACTGCGCCGAGCATTACGTCCGCCAACTCGGGAAAAACGGTTACATGCCACTCGGACCGACCGCCAACAAGCAGGGGCGGCTAGTTGGCAGCAATATTGTCAATAACACCGCGATGAAGGAATTTTACGGCATTGACCAGACGGCGGTATTCAAGTTTTTTGACCTGACGGTGGCCACCACCGGTCTCAGTGAGCGTCAAATCCAGGAGATTGGCACGCCCTACGTGAAAGTCTTCGTGGACACACCAACCAGGGGTGCATTCCCCGGAGGTGGTACGATGCGCATACTGCTCCTGTTTGAAAAGGGGACTGGTTTGTTGCTCGGCGGACAGATGATAGGGCAAGATGTCGTGGCAAAACGGCTCGACGTTCTTGCCACTGTAATTTACAAACAGATGACGGTGTTCGAACTCGCCGAGATTGATCTGAGTTACTCACCGCTGTATGCCCCGGTATGGGATCCGCTCCTCATTGCAGCGAACAAAGCGATCAAGGAAGTGTGATTGCATAACGTGATGTCTATTCTAACGGTGAAGATAGCATCGCAACAGGGACCACCACGGTAATTATTATGATACGAATTAAACGTGTATATGACCAGTCTGAACCAGACGATGGACCTCGTTTCCTTGTGGACCGGCTCTGGCCACGTGGCATGAAGAAAGAAAACCTCCAGATGGATGAATGGTTGAAAGAGGTGGCACCCAGCGATGCGTTGCGGAGCTGGTTCGGGCATGACGCAGCCAAATGGGAAGAGTTTTGCAGTCGCTACGCTGCTGAATTAGAGGCTAACAGCGAAGCGTGGTGGCCTATCCTGAATATGGCCCGAAAACAGAATATTACCTTGCTTTACAGTGCGCATGACATTGAGCACAACAACGCCGTGGCTATCCGGTCGTTTATCGAAAAAAAACTGGACGGCAATTCTTAGTCTGTTGTTACAAACAAAGGTTTTTAAGGGAGGAGTAAAAATGACAAAAACAGTGCTGGTTGATCAGGAGGTGTGCATTAGTTGCGGGCTATGTGTGACCAATGTTCCTGAAGTGTTCCGTTTTTCCGATGACGGAAAGGCGGAAGTTTATAATCCGGCGGGGGCTCCTGAAGACACTATTCAGCAGGAAGCCATCGACATTTGTCCGGTATCTTGTATTTACTGGCAGGAATAGTGGGAGCAAGAATAAAAAACCAGCTTCTATTCAACGGCGAATGGAGTGTAAATGAAAGGTGCGACTGTAGGTATGGATGGGCCGATTACTCGGCTCTCACCTTGGTGGAGGAATTCCGCAATCCTCGTCCTGATGATGGGGTTCACGGTTCTAATCTGGATTGCGGTCAGAAGCTATCAAGATGCCCCGCCGATCCCGGTACATGTCGCAGGGCCAACAGGAGAAGTGCTCTTTACCCGGGCCGATATTGTTTCCGGTCAACAGGTTTTTCTCAAGTACGGCCTGATGGAGAATGGTACTGTCTGGGGGCACGGCGCCTATCTGGGCCCTGATTTTTCCGCAGCCTACCTTCATTCACTCAGCATCGAAACGGGAGATGCGATCGCCCGGAAGAGATTCAACCAGGCTCCGGCGAACCTCGGCGCGGCAGAACGGGATGCTGTCAATGCGGAAATCGGTCAGGTACTCAAAGAGAACCGGTACGACCCGCAAACAAAAGCCTTGATTTTTACTCAGCCTGAAGTCACCTCATACCTGAATCAGATCACCGTCTGGACCAACTATTTTTCCAAACCGGCCGGGAATGGCGGCCTTCCCACCAAGTACATCACGGACCCGGAAGAGTTGCGCCAGCTAACCGCTTTTTTTGCCTGGACCGCTTGGGCTTCTGTTGCCAACCGTCCCGGCGAGTCTTACTCCTACACGAACAACTTCCCCTACGACCCGATATCCGGTAACACTCCGACCAGTGATGCCGTTCTCTGGAGCGCCCTCAGCCTGATCACGCTTCTTGCCGGGACGGCGGGCGTCCTCTTTGCCTTCGGCAAGTTTGATTTCTTGGGATGGCAGAGGAAGGGGGAGCACGTCCATCCGCAACTCCTCCCCGGCGTGACCACTGCGAGCCAGCGGGCAACCATCAAATACTTCGTGATCGTTGCCCTCCTCTTTCTCGGCCAGGCATTGGTGGGCGGTGCCACAGTCCACTACCGGGTTGACCCGGCAAGCTTTTACGGATTCGACATCTCCACGATTCTCCCCAGCCACATCCTGCGCACCTGGCATCTTCAGCTGGCGATCTTCTGGATTGCCACCGCCTATGTCGCCGGCGGTCTCCTCCTCGCCCCATCGCTCGGAGGGAAAGAACCTGCCGGACAGGCCACAGGGGTCAATGTCTTGTTTGGCGCCCTGGTGCTGGTTGTTGTGGGGAGCCTTTGCGGAGAAATCCTCGGCATCAACCAGCTACTCGGAAAATTCTGGTTCTGGTTCGGCCATCAGGGGTGGGAATATCTCGACTTGGGGCGCGGTTGGCAGATTCTTTTGGCGATCGGTTTGTCTTTCTGGGTATTTCTACTTTTCAGAGCAATTGCCCCGGCACGAAAAGACCATGAGAAACGGGAAATTGCTTCGCTCTTCCTGTACGCGGCAATCGCCATTCCCCTGTTCTATCTCCCTGCCATGTTTTTCGACAGCGCCAGCCATTTTTCGGTGGTAGACACCTGGCGTTTCTGGATCATTCATCTCTGGGTTGAGGGGTTTTTCGAAGTTTTCGTAACGGTGATGGTCGCCATAGTCTTTTACCAGCTCGGTATTGTTTCACATTTGACGGCAGCACGGGTCGTCTATCTTGACGCCATCCTCTACCTAGGGAGCGGCATCATCGGCACTGGGCATCACTGGTACTGGACCGGTCAGTCCAATGTCACCATGGCCCTGGCGGCCGTTTTCTCCGCTATGGAAGTGGTTCCGCTCACTCTCCTCACCCTGGATGCGTGGGACTTTGTCAAGCTGACCAAAGGGACTTGTGATGTTTGCAGCAAGCCAATCTCTGTACCGCATCGGTGGACCTTTTATTTTTTAATCGCCGTCGGGTTCTGGAATTTTGTTGGTGCCGGAGTGTTCGGCTTTCTCATCAACCTCCCCATAGTCAGCTATTTTGAGGTCGGCACCATGCTTACCCCGAATCACGGCCATGCTGCCATGATGGGTGTTTTTGGCATGCTCGCTGTTGCACTTATGGTTTTTGCCATGCGGCAGGTATCGACAGATGAGCAATGGGTTCGTCCGGAGAAATTCATACGGATCTCATTCTGGGGTTTGAATATCGGCTTGGCCCTGATGGTGGTAACCAGTCTTTTTCCTGGCGGAGTGCTCCAGTTTATCGACGTTCTCAACAACGGCTACTGGCATGCCCGTGGTCCGGAATTTTTACAGGGGAAAATCCCGCGCATGATCGAATGGGTGCGTATGCCGGCCGATCTTGTTTTTATCGGACTGGGCATCTTTCCGCTTCTTGTCGCATCGATCCTGACCTGGCGAACCACGAAAAAAATATCATCAATGTAATACGGAGCTGAAACAAGAGAAGTTGTCATAAATTCGATATATGCAACTTTGATATTGGCCCATGCCAAAAAAAATTTTCGGGAGGACTATCATGACAAAAGAGGCTTTTGTAGATCAAAATATGTGTATCGGGTGCGGAATTTGTGCCGACAACCTTCCCGATGTATTCCATTTAAACACTCAAGGTAAAGCAGAATGTTTTGATCCACACGGGGCAACTGAAGAGGAAATTCAGCTTCAGGCCATTTCAGTCTGCCCAGTAACTTGCATCTTCTGGAGGGAATCGTGCGCCTGCTAGATAGCTTCATAAATATCATTTTGAATATTCAAAGGAGGAGACATGAAAGTCAATGAGCAGATAAATACTCACTCGAATTTATGTCTGTCAGAAGAGCACGTTAGAACGAATGATGTGTTGTCAGAGCAAATTGCAATAATCCAAGAGTTCGCACCGCAATTGAATCCGATTGATTTGCAGCAACTGGAAGCAAACCTTGCCAATATAGAAATGGCCTTGAACAAACTCAAGGAACTTATGTTGTATCTCCCCGAGTAGATAATGTGAGCGGTGGTAGTTGAAGGAGGCGCTTGATCATTCCGAACTTGAGCTGAACTGGCTCCCGACAAATCCGGGTGATAACTGATACAGGAGGTGTGCCGTGAAAGAAAGTGAAATGTTGAAAATAATTGACGAGCGACGCAATGAAAACCATCATTTTGTAAAGATATGGCGAAAAGAGAATGATTTCGTCGATTTTGACCTGATTGAGAGGTTTAAAAAGAATGCTGGTAGTAACAAGGACTTGGGAGGCATTGACTTGCTGACCATGGATGACATGTGGAATGAGTTGAAGAGGATTGCTGGGGAACGTGTGAAATTGATGCGGGATAATGCTGGTGACAAGGTTGAATGGGTTTACGAGGGAAAAACAGGTACAAGAACTCAAGTTTGCAGCTACACCCCGGAAACACTTATGGCGATCTTCGATGTTGAAACAAAGGGTAATCCGGTTGACTAGCACGTGGATAAACATGGGTAAAGCGCCCGTTAATAATGCAAATGAAATCAAGGTGTATGAGTAATTCGATCGAACATATGGATGAATCATTCTCCCATCATTCGCATAGAGAGATGCGTCAATCTTCGTCCCGGTGATGGGGTTCACGAATCTGATTTGGGCAAGCGTGAGGTGCTACCTTGGTTAAGCATTTTAAGACGTTGATCCATGCGGAACCTGGAACTATCTGGAGTGTACTTTCAGACAGCATTGAAGCTCCTCAGAGCTGCATGCAGGATGTTAGTGCCTCCAATGTAGTAGAGCGACTTATGGCTCTATCTACACTCTTTTTTGTTTCAATTACTTGTGACTGAAAAAACACTCTTTGGGAGGTAGGACATGCAAAAAAAGTTCTCAAAAAGATGTGCCGTGCTGGCTATTTTGGCAGCCACGTCAATCTGGGCGGGTTGCTCGCCGATGAAGGTGGAACCCATCAAGACGGTCGCGATAGAAGACGGCACAGTTGATCCGGCCGTGTGGGGCAAAGTATATCCGCTTCAATATAAACTCTGGCGCCAGACGGGTGAACCAACTCCGGCCGGAAAGAGCAAGTACAAGAAGGGCTACGATGTCGGCGAGGACCGTCGTGACAAACTCGACGAATACCCGTTTCTGGCGTTGCTATACAACGGCTGGGGCTTTGGTTCAGAGTACCGCGAACCGCGTGGACACTACTTCATGATTCAGGACCAGTTGGAGGTTGATCCTGGCAGAGTTAAAGCAGGGGGTTCATGTCTGACGTGCAAGACGCCCTATGCACCACTGCTTGAGAAGCAGATGGGGAAAGCCTACTTCTCAACTCCATACAAGGAAGTGCTGGCGAAACTCCCGAAGGATCAGCAGACTCTCGGCGTCGCCTGTATTGACTGTCACGACAACAGGGGAATGACTCTCAAAATATCCCGTGGTTTCACACTGGGAAAGGCACTCAAGAAGATTGGCGTGGACGAAGCAAAGATTACTACGCAGGAAAAGCGGACTCTGGTTTGTGCCCAGTGCCATGTCAGCTACATAATCCCCAAGGACAAGGAGATGCATTCTACGGACGTCGTCTTTCCGTGGCAGGGCAGCAAAGTCGGTAATATAAGCATTGAAAATATAATAGCCGATATCAAGAGCTCTCCTGCAAATGCCGAGTGGACACAGAGCGTGACAGGATTTAAGTTGGGATTCATTCGCCACCCCGAGTACGAGCTCTTCTCCAACAACAGCCCGCATTGGGCCAACGGTGTAAGCTGTGCGGATTGCCACATGCCGATTGTTACAAGGGATGGCCAGAAAGTCTCGGACCACAGAATCATGAGCCCGCTGAAAAATGATCTGATCGCCTGCGCCTCCTGCCATACCGAGACACCGCAAGTGCTCCGCGATAAGATCTTTGCCATCCAGGATAACACCATGATCGCGTATCTAAAAGTGGGCTACGCAACGGCAACTGACGCCAAGCTTTTCGAGATGGCGAACAAGCTCGAGGCTTCCGGTAAAAAGATCGACAAAGCCCTTTACGCCCAGGCACGGGAGAATTACGAGCAGGCCTTCTATAGGCTCATATTTATAGGTGCGGAAAACTCTAACGGGTTTCACAACCCAAAAGAAGCCATGCGTGTTTTGAACGATGCAGCAAAATATGCAGCGTCTACCGATGCACAACTTCGCAAGCTGTTAGCGCAGGCAGGAGAAAAAGTGCCGGAAAAGATCGACCTGGAACTTTCAAAGTACACAAACAACCGAGGCGCGAAAAAGATCATGTTCAGACCTGAACATGAGATTAAGTCTCCTGAAGTTAAATAATTCCAGTACCGGAGAGCGCTCCGCAGCCGCTCTCCGGTTATTGACGGCTATGCAGACTTTTCGTCATTTTAGTCATCATCTGAATGAATGTATGTCTCAGTGGTTACAGGGTGTGACAATTTAAAAAGTGTGAACCTGGCTTTTTACCTTTTTTTGACTACAGTCAAATACAGACAGAAGAAAACGGTATAATTTGTCGTTACTCAATTAGAAAAGTACCAATCCTGGCTATTGGATCAACAAACAAAAGGAGAATACACAAATGAGTATGTTTTGTAATCAATGCGAGCAGGCAGCAAACGGCACCGGCTGTAACATTTCCGGCGTATGCGGTAAAAAACCTGATGTGGCGGCACTCCAGGACCATCTGATCTATGGTCTCAAAAGCCTGGCGCTGTATGCCGACAAGATCGGCCGTAACGCCGAGATCGACCGTTTTACCATTGAAGGACTCTTCACTACCGTCACCAATGTTGACTTTGAACCGGCCCGCATCGGTGGGCTGATCAAGCACTGTTATGAACTGAAAGAAAAAACCAAAGCAGCTGCCGGCGTCACAATTCCTGGCGAAGTGGCCGCCTGGCAGCCTGCCAACGACCTGACCGGCATGACCACGCAGGGCGAAGCCCACGGCATCAACACCCAGCATATTAACGAAGACATCCGCTCTGTGATTGAAATCCTCATGTACGGCCTGAAGGGAATGGCGGCCTATATGGATCATGCCATGATCCTTGGCAAGACCGACGATGAAGTAATGGCCTTCTTCCAGAAAGCACTGGCCGCCACGACCGATGCCAACCTGGGTCTCATGGATTTTGTCGCTCTTGCGATGGAGTGCGGCAAGCAGAACCTGACTGTTATGGGGCTGCTCGACAGTGCCCACACCGATACCTATGGCCACCCGGTTCCAACTCCGGTACAGCTCGGCACCAAATCCGGCAAGGCTATCCTGGTCTCCGGCCACGACATGAAAATGATGGAAGAAATCCTCAAACAGACCGAGGGCAAGGGCATCAATGTTTATACCCATGGCGAGATGCTACCGGCCCACGGCTATCCCGGCCTGAAAAAATACAGCCATCTGGTTGGTAACTATGGCGGCGCGTGGCAGGATCAGGCCCAGGAGTTCGCCAAGTTCCCCGGTGCGATCATCTTCAACACCAACTGTATCCAGCGGCCGTCCGAATCCTATGTTGACCGCCTCTTCACCTGGGGGTTGGTGGCATGGCCCGGCGTCACGCACATCGACGGCTGGGATTTCAGTCCGGTGATCAACAAGGCCCTTGAGTGCCTGTCACTGCCGGAAAATCCTGGTCAGGAAATCCTGACCGGTTTCGGACACAACGCCGTATTGGGAGTGGCCGACAAGATTATCGCCGCGGTCAAGTCTGGCGCCATCAAACACTTCTTCCTGGTGGGGGGCTGCGACGGCGCCAAATCGGGGCGTAACTACTATACCGAGTTTGCCGAGAAGGCCCCCAAGGATACGGTTATCATGACCCTGGCCTGCGGCAAGTACCGATTCAACAAACTCGAGTTCGGCGACATCGGCGGTATTCCGCGCCTGCTGGATATCGGACAGTGCAATGACGCCTACTCCGCAATAAAGATCGCCGTTGCCCTGGCAGGCGCTTTCGAGTGTGGCGTCAACGATTTGCCTCTCTCGATGATCCTTTCCTGGTACGAGCAGAAGGCGGTTGTCATCCTGCTGACCCTGCTGCACCTCGGTATCAAGAACATCAAGCTCGGACCGACACTACCGGCCTTCATCACCCCCAACGTGCTCAACTTCCTGGTGGAGAACTTTAACATCGGCCCGATCACAACTGCTGAAGCCGATCTGAAGGCAATTCTGGGATAACTGAAGCATAACCACCTTAAACAATGAGCGCCTCGCGGTTCACTGCGAGACGCTCATTGTTTAAGCTACTACCTGATCGGCTTTCGAAATCGCATCCTCGTCATACTCAACTGGGTTTGGTATTACTGGTTTCATGAGCGACAGGTGCGGCTCATTACCAGGAGAGAAGGCACGTAATGGATATACGTTCAATGAAATCTCTGACGACCATACGTTTAATTGTGCAGTGGTGCTTTTTGCTGTGGGTGGTTGGTATCGGCATCCGTTTCGGAATTTTTATCAATTCTGTCGAGAGCAGAGCCGCTGCTCCCCTGGTTTCGCGTCCGCCGGGCGTTGAAGGATTCCTGCCCATCGGCGCTCTGACCAGCTTAAAGTACTGGCTGGTTACCGGCAAAATCCACCCGGTCCATCCAGCGGCTCTGGTTATTTTCCTGGCAATCCTGCTCATGAGTCTGCTCGCCAAAAAAACATTCTGCTCATGGTTGTGTCCCGTCGGCACACTTTCCGAAGGGGCCTATAAGCTCGGTCAGCGGTTATTTGGCAGAAATTACCGCCTTTGGCGATGGCTTGATTTTGGATTGCGGGGCATCAAATATCTGCTGCTTCTGATATTCGTGAAGCTAATCCTGCTGGACATGCCAACAGAAGCCCTGAGTAGTTTTCTGAATGGTTCCTACTGGGCGATTAGCGACGTCAAAATGCTCTACTTCTTTACCCATATGTCAGTCACTACGGTGGTGGTTTTGGCAAGCCTGACTTTTTTGTCGCTCTTTTATAAGAATTTTTGGTGCCGGTATCTCTGTCCATATGGTGCGTTGCTTGGCTTGGCAAGTCTCGCCAGCCCTTTCAAAATTCGGCGGAACCCAGCGGGATGTACCGGGTGCCGACGTTGTTCCAATGCCTGCCCATCTGATCTTTCGGTACATTCCTGCTCAACAATCTCTTCACCGGAATGTACCGGATGCCTCACCTGTGTGGCGCTCTGTCCGGAGCAAAATGTCCTCGCCATGCAGCCGGCCTTCTGGAAGCGACCAGTACCGGTGTGGGCTTTTCCCCTTGTCGTTGTACTCATTTATATGGGGGGAATCGGTGCCGGGATGGTCAGTGGACACTGGCACAGCTCGTTGAGCTATGCAGATTACCAGCGGCTCATACCTCTCGTGCCATACCTGAGTCATTGACATTAAGGCGACAATAGTATGAAAAAACACGGTGCATTACCCATTAGAAGAGAGGCCTGACCATCAGAAAAAGACTAACCGGCCTTCCTCAGCGCTGCAAGGCCCCACTTCGTGGTCCGCGGCCGCCACTGTCATTGCGCTATGCCATCTGGAGTTTCATCAGTGCGACTCTCGGTATTCTGGCCATTGGCGAGATAACCACCCTCGTTGGACACCCATTGCTGATCGGCTCCTTCGGTGCTTCTGCGGTTCTCCTGTTCGGTGCCACGGACTCGCCGCTGGCCCAACCGCGCAATCTGATAGGAGGACATGTCCTCTCCGCGTGCGTGGCAGTGATTGTAGTCGCCCTCTTTGGCTCCTCGACACTGACCATGGCTGTTGCAGTGGGGCTAGCCATATTTGTAATGAACCTGACGCACACAACCCATCCACCGGGAGGAGCGACGGCCCTGATTGGCGTGCAGGGGGCGGTTGGCCCCGGGTTCATCCTGTTGCCGGTGTTGGCAGGTGCCTTGATACTTCTTGTTACAGCAATCTTTACAAATAATGTGGTCTACCACCGCTCTTATCCCAAACACTGGCTATAGCATTTTGTTACCAGCGCCAAAATATTCCCCTGGTTAATCGTGATGAAGAAACAGCATATTGGTTAGCGTATCGTTCTTTCTGTAAATTCATAAAAGCCTGACAAAAAGACAGGCCA
>JABBNX010000065.1 GCA_019352135.1 Pseudomonadota bacterium | reverse complement strand
AGGCAATGGGTGTCCTTCCGCCTGCCTCGTTACAATAAACCGGGAATGCAGGTTCAAAAGGAGTGGAAGTTACTTATTTGTATCGGCAGGTTCTTGTAAAAGTTTAGTTTTATTTATTTTCATACTTTTATTTAAATTTAATAATAGAGTCTCTTACAAAAGTGTATTCACCAATATGAATATACCTTCTAAACCGTGTAAAATTGAGCTTCACAGGCAACTCCATTTCAGAACGGAGCAATAGTCGTCTCAAGGAAGACTCTGGCGCCAGAAATTATCCCACTGATTGTTGTTCGATACGCGAAATGAAACCTTCTGCCATTGTTTTGTACAACGGTTTTGGACAGATCCTGCTTGAAACCGCGTATGCGATGAATGACGACGCCATAAGCGGCAGTATCATGGTGTGGTTATCGGTCATCTCCATGACGATAACAAATGCGGTGATTGGCGCCTGCACAACGCCGGAGAAAAAGGCGACCATGCCCAGAATCACTACAGCGCCAACCGGTGCAAACGGCATGATCCCAGCAAGATTAACACCAAAGCCAGCCCCGATCGACAGACACGGGGCAAATATCCCGCCTGGAATACCGCTCAGGAATGACACTATCGTAGCCAGCATCTTCAGGATGCCATAGCTGTATGGCAGATTACTTGTGCCTTCGATGATCCCCTTGGCCTCACTGTAACCGGTGCCGTAGGTATGACCGCCGGATGCAAGGCCGATTAACGCCAGTAGCAGTCCACATATGCCCGCAAAGAGTACCGGCGAGTTTTTTATGATGTCGCCAACTCTGCCTGGCAGTCCCTTTGTAGTGAAGCTGATCACTGTGAGGCTGAATATCCCGCCGGCGACACCACCCGCAACGCCGCAAATAATGGCTGCAAGCCAGCTCAGGTTGAGAGGCAGAGAAATAGAAGTATGTCCGAAATAACTGTAATTGCCCATAAAGCCAAGGGAAATGACACCGGCTATCACAACTGCCGTCATGGTATTGCCGCTTGTACGCTCCTCAAAGGATCGGCTCATTTCTTCAATAGCAAAGACAATGCCTGCCAGGGGGGTGTTAAACGCTGCGGCTATTCCGGCAGCTCCTCCAGCCAGAATTAATCCTCGCTCCACTTCCAGGCGCGAAAAGCGGGCAAAGCGCGACAGGGAATACATGATCGCTGAACCGATTTGTACGGTGGGGCCTTCACGCCCCACCGAAGCACCCACTAGCAGAGCAGATAGGGTTAAAGCAATTTTGCCGAATGCTATACGGAGAGAAAGCACCTTTTTGCGATCATCATCATTCGTCATGGCAATGGCTGCAATGCTTTGCGGAATACCGCTCCCCTGCGAACCGGGGAAAAAACGTCTGGTAATGTAAACAACAAGTGCTAAACCAAGCGGGGTTATAAAAAGCGGCAGAATGGGAGAGTACTCCAGCATCCACTGAAACAGGCGATTTGCATATTCGCTGCTGATGGAAAAAAAGACTGCGACGAAGCCTACCGCAACTGCCCCCCCCCAGAAAACCATGCGGCGCCGCCAGACATGTACGGAGAAACGTGCCCGCCGTGTCAGTCTTATTTTCAGAGGATTGTGCATAATAATTTCTACTCCTTGTTCATCCGTATATCGGGGCAGAGACAGGCCCCGTCTGCAACCGGTGCTCATAGATGCATTGCTGCGGCTAACTATGGAGAGGTTGAGGGATGAGCCGCTCCGCGCCGAGTACCTTTGCCATCAGTTTCATACCTTCTTCAACACAGATAAATTGCTCGTTCGACAGTTCATCCAGTCCTTTCACTAGCATATCCTGAGCTATCTCAGGTGCTTGTGCCACCAGCTCTTTTCCCTGTGCTGTAAGATCTATCTTCACTACCCTGCGATCCTCCCTGGAAGGAAAATTTACCATTTGGGTTGAATCAAACAGGTATTGCGTGGGATGGATACAAACCATGTGAGGGATGTCCTGACGCCATGATTGAAGGCGACCACTACTATCACAAGCATGCTTGCAAGGCATGGGAAATCTATGAGGCACGTTATTAAACGCGCCACTATTTGTAAAGGAATTGGTGGAATTATACTCTACTCAGCAGCTAATTATTTTAATCAAGGTATTGGCAGACTCTTTGCTTTGTATATCCATGAATTGTAAAACTTCAAAACGATGACAGGACAGAAACACAGCCTAATTATCGAGGAAAGAAGGGTTTCCGTGCAAATTATGATTGAATCTGATGGCACTTATCAAGGTATTACCCAGGAAGAACGGATGGCCATTTGTCATATATTTGACTATAAAGAAGAGGATTTAGTCATCACAGGACAGTTTTCCGACGCACCACAACTAGGAGAACAAACAATATGACTCTTTCAATAAGAAAGCCGATGCAGTCGCCTTTAGAATTGAATTACACTGCGATGAAAAAAAGTTCTATTGGCGAAAATCAAAACACGGCTAGAAAAGTAACGTCTGGTTTGGCAATATCCAGCTTGCCGGAAGATTCAGTCACCTTGTCTTCAGCCCAATCAGATAGCAATACTCTTCCCAAGATCAAGAAGTCACAACCAGTAACCACCGTGGAGAAGCAAGCTCTACAGATCCAGTTTTCTGTTTATGCATAATTCTGATAGTGGTTGACCTTCAAGCTCTTAGAAACCCTACAACTCTCTACCACTCCCATAAAAAAGGGCTCCAAATCGGAACCTTTCAATCACACTATGTGACCTTACTTCCCTGAATCGTAAGCATCACCAAAATATTCATGGCCGGATAAGATAATCTCGTTATCATCGCAAAAATAAGGAGTTTCAAAAACAAACTCACCATTTCTTTTCTTCTCGTAGTTAACCACGCTGACGAATTTATTATGAAATGACTGGAATGCAACACACAAGGATGTTTTACGTTTTTTACCCCTGCCCATATACCCCCATCACAACGTCATTGGTGCGCCTGAACACTTACAGCGCTAAACCACATGATTGGCTATTTTGCTTAAACTCCATTTGCAGCAATTTAATTTAGTCGGTTAAGGAAGCGTCAATATCGCAAATAATATTGGCAGTAATCTACATCCGTGTATCCACGAAGGAACAGCAAGAGGAGGGTTACTCGCTTGATGCCCAATTAAAGTTTCTGATGGACTATGCCAGCAAGAACAATATCATAATAGTCCAGACATTTCTGGATGTTGAAAGTGCAAAAGTCGCGGGTCGAAAGCAATTCGGTAATTTGGTAAAATTTCTGAAGTCACAGGCTCTTCTTCCTTCCGGCAGCAATTGCTGCCAAACGGTACTGGTTGAAAAAACTGACCGTTTTTACAGAAATATTGAAGATCAGGTGACGATCAAAGATCTCGGCATAACAGCGATCTTCGCCAAAGAAAATATGATCATGTCGCCGGCCTCAAAATCCCATGATAAATTCACTCACACCTTAAATGTCGCTCTTGCATCGAGGTTTAGCGACAACCTTTCTGAAGAGACAAAGAAAGGGATGCTCGAAAAAGCGATGCAGGGTCTTTGTCCGTCTCAAGCCCCGATCGGCTTTGCAAATGTCGAAGGTCCCTCACGAAAAAGAATCATCGTTCAAGATCCTGTACTTGCTCCTCTCGTCAAGCGGATGTTCACGTTGTATGCCACCGGCAATTATTCAACCCGAGAATTGTGCATAGAGGCAACCAAACTCGGGCTTGTTCATCGCAGGAGTGGTCGCAAACTGTCAAAGGCCGTTATGTGGGATATCCTCAACAATCCCATTTATTATGGTGACTTTTACTGGGTAGGCGTTTTATACAACGGCACTCACGAACCTATTATCTCCAAGGAATTATACGACAATGTCCAGAAGGCACTGAATAAGCGATCCAGTTGCCCTACCGGGCGACAGAAGCACAATTTTCTTTTTCAGGGAATGCTGACCTGCGGTCATTGCGGCTGTGCAGTCGTGGCTGAAATGCATAAAGGCAAATACATCTATTATCGCTGCACCCATAATCAAGGTAAATGCCCTGATAAATACGCCAGAGAAGTACAGATTGAAGAACAGTTCATACAATCACTGGATCAGATCAAGATTGATGATGATGTCCTTGCCTGGGTTGTCTCTGCAATGGGCACAGCATCGGCTGAAAGCAAGAAACAGCGCGAAGCTCAGGCCATAGTGGCAAACAAACAGAGGCAGAGCCTGGAGGACAATCTGGACAAGATGTACCTGGATAAACTTGAAGGGATCATTTGTGACGAGGAATATGTCCGGTTAAGTAAAAAGTTCAGGACTGATCTGACTGATGTGAAGTTCAGAATAGAGGGTTTGGCAGAGGGAAAAGAGGTCTGCATTGACAATGGTAAGCGCTTACTCGAACTCTCGCAAAAGGCCGCCAGTCTTTACTCTGCACAGATTCCGGCTGAAAAACGAAAGTTGCTAAATATGGTGTACTCGAACTCGACATGGGCAGGTGGGGAATTGGCACCAAACTACAGAAAACCCTTTGATATAATTGCTGATTCCAATCAGGCCTACCAAAGAAAAAAGGCCACTTTCCCGGAGGAAAATGACCTTTTTGATATTTGGCGTCCCTGAGACGATTCGAACCGAATTAAACTTCGCTATATTTCAACATGGAATTAGCTTGTGAAGGTTCCTGATATGTGCTAATCAAACTGCTAATAACTGAGTGTGAAAACAAAAAAAACTTGAGAGAGCTAAGTAGTTGATATTTAAGCACTGTTATAATTAGCAAAGGCGGCCAAATGGCCGCCTTTTTGATTTGGGTATGTGTAGTATTTCTACGGTTTATACACCTTCATCAGTGCTTGTGCCATCTCGGCCGGGCTGGCGGCGACGCTGATGCCGCACTCTTTCATGACCGCAACTTTTTCCGTTGCCGTTCCTTTACCGCCGGAGATGATGGCGCCGGCGTGTCCCATGCGTTTGCCGGGAGGTGCGGTGACACCGGCAATGTATGCCGCTACCGGTTTGGTCATATTCTCTTTAACGAAGCGGGCCGCCTCTTCTTCCGAGGTGCCACCGATCTCACCGATCATGATAACTGCCTCGGTGTCCGGGTCTTCCTCGAAGAGTCGTAATACGTCGAGATGGTTGGTGCCGTTGACCGGGTCACCGCCGATGCCGACGCAAGTTGATTGACCAAGTCCCATGCAGGTAAGCTGCCAGACCGCTTCGTAGGTAAGGGTGCCGGAGCGGGAGACGACGCCGACTTTGCCCGGTTTATGAATGTAGCCGGGCATGATGCCGATCTTGCATTGGCCGGGGGTGATAACGCCGGGGCAGTTCGGGCCGACCAGGCGGGTCTTTTTCCCGATCATGAAATGTTTGACCTTGACCATGTCGAGGACCGGAATCCCTTCGGTGATACAGCAGACCAGGTCAATACCGGCATCGACAGCCTCCATGATGGAGTCGGCCGCGAAGGGTGGCGGGACATAAATGACCGAGGCGGTGGCGCCGGTCTTTTCAACCGCTTCCTTGACAGTGTCGAATACGGGAAAACCGTCAATATATGTGCCCCCCTTGCCGGGTGTAACGCCGCCGACCATCCGGGTGCCGTACTCACGGGCTCCTTGAGCATGAAAAAGTCCCGTTGCGCCGGTGATCCCTTGAGTGATTACTCTGGTATTTTTATCGATCAGAATACTCATTGGTTGGCTCCTTTCACGGCTTGGACTATTTTTTGAGCTGCGTCGGCCATGCCATCAGCGGCAACAATATTCAATCCACTCTCGGCCAGAATTTCTTTGCCCCGATCCACGTTCGTTCCTTCAAGGCGGACGACCAGTGGCACGCCCAGTGATACCTGGCGGGCCGCTGTTACTACGCCGGTGGCGATGATGTCACATTTCATGATGCCGCCGAAGATGTTGACCAAGATCCCGCGTACGTTCTTGTCGGAGAGAATAATTTTGAACGCTTCGGTGACGCGCTCGATGGTGGCACCGCCCCCAACGTCGAGAAAGTTGGCCGGATCGCCGCCGTAATGTTTGATGATATCCATGGTCGCCATGGCCAGACCGGCGCCGTTGACGAGGCAACCGATGTTGCCGGAGAGGGAGATGTAGGAGAGTTCGAACTGGGACGCTTCGATCTCCTTGGGGTCCTCTTCGTCGTAGTCACGCATGTCGGCGATTTTTGGATGACGGAAGATGGCGTTGTCGTCAAAACCGAACTTGGCATCCAGCGCCAGCAGGTCGTTTTCGGCGGTGACGACCAGTGGGTTGATCTCCAGCATGGAACAGTCGCAGGCCATGAAGGTTTTGTAGAGCCCTTCCAGTACGGCAACAGCCTTGCCGACCAGTTTGCCGGTCAACCCGAGGCTGAAGGCGATGTTGCGGCATTGAAAGGCGGTCAGGCCGACCAGTGGATCGACGGTTTCGACAAAGATTTTTTCAGGGGTGGTGGCGGCAACCTCTTCGATATCCATCCCCCCTTCGGTAGAGGCCATGACGGCGACCTTTGAGGTGGCGCGGTCAACCAGGAGGCTGACGTAGAGTTCGTTGGCGATGGTGCACCCTTTTTCGACCAGGACGCGGGTGACCAGTTTGCCGGCGGCCCCGGTCTGGTGGGTGCGGAGGATCATGCCGAGCATTTCGCGTGAAATATTGCGTACTTCATCCGGGGTGTGGGCCAGTTTTACCCCGCCACCCTTGCCGCGTCCGCCGGCATGGATCTGTGCCTTAACGACCCAGGGGCCGTCGCCCAGGCGCTTGGCCCACTCGCGGGCGCCGGCGCTGTTGTAGCAGACGTGACCATCGGGGACTGGAACACCGAACTTCCGTAAGATAGCTTTTGCCTGGTACTCGTGAATATTCATGGTAAAGGCTCCTGTTCTGATCTTTCGTATACCGCTACGCTGGCTGAATCTCTGTGATTGATGATCATGCCGATAATGAGCGGCTTCAGCAGAAATATAAATTAGTTATACAACGTGGTATACCAGTTATTACTTTGGATGCCCAATGTCAACTATTTTTTAGTAATCCGAAAAAAAGTATGCTCGATAAGCCGCCATTAGTCATGAATAGTTGTTACTTAGAAAGCACGGTATTTACTTATAATAAAATATTGGTTTACCAAAATATTGTCCGCGGCATTGATAGGAGGTGATTTTGTGAAAAACTACCACGATATAAAAGCCGCGCAGAATCTATAGAGTTGGGTAAAGGGGATATCCATGACTCTGTTTTTGGTTGAAATAGTCTAAAACTAGGGTATGCTTCGGATATGATAACAACAACTACTCTCGATAATGGTGTCCGTATAGTCACCCAAAACATTGGCTATATGCACACTGTAACCACAGGCATCTGGGTGGCCAACGGCACCCGCCATGAATCTCCCGTTGATAACGGTGTTGCTCATTTTATTGAACATATGCTGTTTAAAGGTACAAAACGACGCAGTGCCCATCAGATCACCCGTGAGATTGACTCTATGGGTGGAATTCTGAACGCATTTACCGGACATGAATATGTCTGCTATTACGCCAAGGTTCTGGCAAAATTTCTCCCTAACGCTGTTGACCTGCTGGCTGACATTTTTTTGAATTCAACTTTTCCGCTTGATGAAATTGAACGTGAGCGCAAGGTTGTTCTTCAGGAAATCAAGATGCGCGATGATGCTCCTGACGAGTTTATTCATGACCGCTTCCATCAGAACTTCTGGAGGGGGCAATTGCTTGGTATGCCGGTTCTTGGCAGTGAGGAAACGGTTACCGGTTTGACGCGGATGTCGATTCTGTCGCATAAAATGAGCCGCTATCGGCCTCAGGATATAATTATTGCAGCGGCAGGCAATGTGCGTCACGATGAGTTGGTTGCCATTCTGGCTCCGCTGTTTTCAGATCTCTTTTCCCCGTGGCAGCCAAAATTAAACGATGCCTTTCTGCATGCTGGAAAAGAAGTCAATCTTATTGAACGTGAAATGGAGCAGACTCTCGTCTGTCTCGGCACGCGTTCGCTCCGCTATGATCACCAGGATCGGTATGCTTTGTTTTTGCTGACGACAATTCTGGGCGGTGGGATGAGCTCGCGGCTGTTTCAGGAAATTCGCGAGAAGAAGGGGCTGGCGTATTCGGTTTATTCGTACATTATATCCCACGCTGACTCAGGGGCGCTGGTTGTGTACGCCGGTACTGAAAAAGGCCATTGTCTTGAAGTTCTTGAAATTGCGCAACGTGAGATGTCGCGGCTTGTTACTGAAGAGGTGCCGCAGGATGAGCTTGATGCTGCACGTGAGCAGCTGAAAGGTAAAACCCTGATGTCTCTTGAAAGCAGCGACAGCTTGATGATGCGCCTGGCTAAAAACGAGATTTATCACCAAAAACAGCAGACCATTGAAGATGTCCTTGCTAATTATGATTTGGTCAACAGTAGCGACTTGCAGAGAGTGTCACAAGAATTGATACGGAGTGAATTTCTGCATCTTGAAGCAATGGGACAGGTTGCCGGTCTGGGGATATCAGCGGAGATGCTGGCAGTTTAGCGCTCCGGTCCAACGTTTTTTAGGCAGAAAGCATTTTTTTGCCGAAATCGTGCTTGACCTGCTTCAGTTTTGAGTGATAGAGTGCAGCCACTACATACATCCCCCCTTTTAATTTAGTCCGAGAGACTAACAAAGGCGACACAATGATCAAATGTAATTCATAACAGAAGAGTCTTGCCGCTTGGCGCGGGGAGGCTCTTTTTTTTTATGCCTAAGGAGGATTTGATGACAACTGAAAAAACCGTGCTTATGGATGGCGCAGGAATCAAGCGGGCTTTGACACGAATTGCGCATGAAATTCTCGAACGCAACAAAGGGGTTACGGATATTGTCCTGATCGGCATCCGTTCCGGTGGCGCATATTTGGCTGACGGAATAGCGCAACAGATCGGTATTATCGAGGGGGGGGGCGTTTCGGTGGGAGCTGTTGATATTACTCTTTATCGTGATGATTGCTCCGGTCAGCTGCCGCACCACCCGGTCGGCAAAACCGAAATTCCGTTTTCCCTGGAAGCGAAGAAGGTCATTCTGGTTGATGACGTCCTGTACACCGGCCGCACTATCAGGGCCGCCATGGATGCATTGATGGATTTCGGGCGGCCCCAGTCAATCCAGCTGGCGGTGCTGATTGATCGTGGTCACCGCGAATTACCAATTCGTGCCGATTTTGTAGGTCGCAATGTTCCTACCAGCCAGAAAGAAAATGTCCAGGTTGTTTTTGACGGATCAGACCAGCCGATTGAAGTGGTACTTGAAAAATAGGGGGAGGGTGAACTGATATGGCCGAGTTCAAGCACAAACACATTATTGCCCTGCGTGACCTGTCGAAAGAGGATATTGAACTGTTGATTTCAACCGCTGAGAACATGCGGGAGATTAACAGCCGTGACATCAAGAAGGTCCCGACGCTGCGTGGTAAGACGATTATCAACCTGTTCTATGAAGCCTCAACCCGCACTCGCACTTCTTTTGAAATTGCCGGCAAGCGCCTTTCGGCTGATACCGTCAACATCACCCCGTCAAGCAGTTCTGCCACTAAGGGTGAAACGCTGGCTGATACGGCTTTGAACCTGTTGGCGATGAAACCTGATATCATCGTCATGCGCCATGCCGTTTCCGGTGCGCACTATTTTCTGGCGAACAAGGTTAACTGCTCGATAATCAACGCCGGAGATGGTGCTCACGAACATCCTTCACAAGGTCTCCTGGATTTGCTGACCATGAAGGATCGTTATGGACGGTTGGACGGTCTGAAAGTGGCAATAGTCGGTGATATAACGCACAGCCGCGTCGCCCGTTCCAATATCCAGGGGTTGACCAAGCTCGGATCAAAGGTGTATCTGGCAGGCCCGCCAACCATGGTGCCGCCAGGAGTGGAAAAGTTGGGTGACGTAACAGTTTGCGCCACGATGGATGAGGCTCTGCAGGACGCTGATGTGGTTATGATGCTGCGTATACAGCAGGAGCGTCAGGGTAAAACTCTTATGCCGAATGCCCGAGAATATTCCCGCTATTTCGGTCTTAATCCCCAGAATATCAAGCTGGCTAAGCCGAATGCCATGATAATGCATCCCGGCCCGATCAATCGTGGGGTGGAAATGTCCACCAGTGTGGTGGATGGCGACCAGTCCTGGATATTAAAACAGGTAGAGAACGGCGTCGCAGTGCGGATGGCGATGCTCTATCACGTCTGCGGCGGCGAACTGGAATAATGAACGCCCACTTTACGCAATCTCGGCGTCAGACTTCACGTTTCCGTGTGCGGCGTAGCTGTGCTACGCCTCCGTGCAAACGTTCATCTTCCTTGACCTTGCACAAAATTGGACGTTCTGGGCAAATTAGGATAAATACAAACTTCATAACGAGGTGACTATATGAATCTGCTGATAAAAGGCGGGCGGGTGATTGACCCCTCACAGGAAATTGATGACATGATGGATGTTCTGGTAGAAAACGGCCGGGTCAAGGAGCTTGGAAAGGGACTTGCTGCAGCGGCTGGGGTTGAAATTATAGATGCTGCCGGCAAATACGTGGTGCCTGGCCTGATCGATATGCATGTTCATCTGCGCGATCCGGGGCTTGAATACAAGGAAGATATAGTCTCCGGCACAAAAGCCGCAGTAGCGGGCGGATTTACCTCAGTTTGCTGTATGCCGAACACCAAGCCGGTCAACGATAATAAAGCGGTTGCCAGCTATATTATCAACAAGGCAAAGACGGAAGGCCTCTGTAACGTTTTTCCGATTGGCTCCATTACCTATGGACTTTCCGGAGACCGCATGTCGGAGATGGGCGAGTTGAAGGAATCGGGGTGCGTTGCCGTTTCAGATGACGGTAGACCGGTCATTAACAGTGAATTAATGATGCGCTCCCTGCAGTATGCTGCCGGCATCGGCATTATGGTGATTTCGCACGCCGAGGAACTGGAACTGGTGGGCGAGGGGGTAATGAACGAGGGGTTCACTTCTACCGAACTGGGGCTGAAGGGGATTCCGCGTGTTGCTGAAGATATTGCCACGGTCCGCGAGACACTGCTGGCGGAGTATACCGGTACGTCAATTCATATAGCTCATGTTTCCACAAAGGGTTCGGTGCGTATTATTCGTGAAGCTAAAGCGCGCGGCGTTAAAGTGACCTGTGAAACGGCACCGCATTATTTTAGCCTGACCGATGATGCAGTGCGCGGCTACAACACCAATGCAAAGATGAACCCGCCTCTAAGGGAAGCCGCGGACGTTGCCGCTATCAAGGAAGGGCTGAAGGACGGCACCATTGATGTCATTGCAACCGATCACGCGCCGCATCACCAGGATGAAAAGGATGTCGAATTCAATGTGGCCATGAATGGCATAATCGGGTTGGAAACATCCCTGCCGCTGTCGCTTTGTCTGGTTGATGAAGGTGTGCTGACACTTAATCAGTTGGTTGAAAAAATGTCATGCAACCCATCGAATATACTTGGTTTAAACCGTGCTTCACTTAAAACTGGTTCAATAGCAGATATCACCTTGATCGATCCAAAATTCGAATGGATTGTAGAGGCTGACAAGCTGGCCAGTAAATCCAAAAATTCCCCCTGGCTTAGTCAAAAGCTCACAGGTAGCGCAGCTGCGACCATAGTGGGCGGCAAAGTTGTGTATAAACGTTAAAATAGAAATTTAGTAAGATAGAAGTCATTTTATGCGTTTTTCAGGCAGAAAATGACTTCATAAACGCACTTATCCAGTTTATCTGGGCTAGGAGTTCAGTCTATGAAAGCAATCCTTGCGCTCGCCGATGGGCGCATTTTTGAAGGTAAATCATTTGGAGCATCAGGAGAAGCCACCGGTGAAGTAGTCTTCAACACCGCCATGTCCGGCTACCAGGAAGTGTTGACCGACCCCTCCTACAAGGGACAGATGGTCACCATGACCTGTCCGCAGATTGGTAACACCGGCATCAACCCAGAAGACATCGAGAGCCGCGGCTTGTTCTTATCCGGATTTATCGTCAAAGAGTACCTTGAATGTTATTCCAACTGGCGTGCCACCATGAGCCTTGCCTCCTATCTTATGGAGAACGGTGTTGTTGCAATTCAGGGGATAGACACTCGCGCCCTGACGCGCCACCTGCGTGACAACGGCGCGCAGAACGGGGTCATCTCCACCATTGATCTGGACCACGCCAGCCTGATCGCCAAGGCGAAGTCAATTCCGAGTATGACCGGGCTTGACCTGGCATCAGGTGTATCCTGCGACAAGCCGTATCACTGGACCGAGGGTGTGTGGGATCTGGAGGGGGGCTATCCTCAAATCGACCCGTCGACATTGAAATATAAGGTCGTGGTCTACGATTTCGGTATCAAATACAATATTCTACGTTGCCTGGTAAATGTTGGCTGCGACGTAACCGTGGTACCGGCTAATTTTTCGGCAGAAGAGGCGCTTGCCATGAATCCGGACGGCATTTTCCTCAGTAACGGACCTGGTGATCCTGAACCTCTGGTCGACGTACAAAATGAAATCAGAAAATTTGTCGGCAAAAAGCCGATCTTCGGTATCTGCCTCGGGCACCAGTTGCTTGGGGTCGCCTTGGGTGGGAAGACGGCAAAGCTCCCGTTCGGTAATCATGGCTCCAACCTGCCGGTTATGGATATGCAAACCCGTAAGGTGGAAATCACCTCCCAGAATCACGGCTTTGCCGTTGATCTCGATTCACTGGGGAATGCCGCCTGTCTGGGGCATGAGAATCTGAATGATCAGACCGTTGAGGGGATCCGCCACTGCGAACTGCCTATCTTCTCGGTTCAGCATCACCCCGAGGCGTCGCCTGGTCCGCACGATTCGCAATATTTGTTTGAACGGTTTGTAGAGATGATGGAGAAGCATAAGGCGGTGTAGGTGGTGGCGTATACGGCTCTTTATCATTCCGGCGAATTATTACACAGAATTGGTGAGTCTTACCGGCGGCTGGCTGCCTGTGATCTCTGTCCTCATGACTGCGGTGTCAACCGCATAAAAGGTGAACGGGGTATCTGCGGTGCGGGGCTAAAGCCAAAAATTGCATCGGCAACTGTGCACCATGGGGAAGAACCGCCTATTTCGGGGACAAAAGGGTCCGGTACCATCTTTCTGTCAGGATGCTCTTTGAAATGTGTCTTCTGCCAGAATTTCCCTATTAGCCAGTTCGGCAACGGTGAAGTGATAACCACCAGAGAACTGGCCGCTCGCATGCTCAAGCTGCAGCGACAGGGTGTTCATAATATCAACTTTGTTACTCCGACCCACTACCTGCCGCAAATTCTGGCGGCGCTCTGGTTGGCGATACCACACGGCTTGAACCTGCCGATTGTCTGGAACAGCAGCGGGTATGAAAAGGTAGATGTTCTGCAGTTTCTGGACGGAATAGTCTCGATCTACCTACCGGACATGAAATACAGTGACGATGTTTCGGCTGCCGAGATCTCTTCTGCTCCTGGTTATTGCCGGATCAATCGTGCAGCGGTGACAGAGATGCTGCGCCAGGTAGGGCAACTTCAAGTCAATGATTACGGCATCGCCATTCAGGGTTTGATCATTCGGCATCTTGTCCTGCCGGAGGGGAGGGCAGGAACATCTGAAACGCTCCATTGGATTGCCGATAACCTAGGGCAGGAGACACATGTTTCTTTGATGAGTCAATATTTTCCTGCTCATAACGCACTAAGTTTACAGGGAATGAGCAGAAAGATAACTAGCCAGGAATACGACAGGGCGGTTAGTGATTTGGAAGATGCGGGTCTTGAAATCGGTTGGGTGCAAGAACAAGATGATGTATAAGTGGGAGAGGGTTAATTATGCCTGATATTTCTATTCAATTTTCCGAACAAATAATGCTTGAAAAATGCAGAGAGGTTGAACTGCGCTGCAAGGAGCTGTATGAGTACTTCGCCGAACTGTATTCAGATAACGGCGATGCAGCCTATCTGTGGAATAAGACGGCTATGGAGGAGCAGAATCATGCCGACCAGTTTACGCTGTTACTTAAACTCCGAAAAGGGCTTGCGTGCATGGTGACGGTAAATTCAGCCAAGTTGGAGTCATTGCAAACACAAATGCGGACAGTCCTTGAAAAGGTCAAGGCTACTCCTCCGAAGTTGGCGGATGCATTGTACTCAGCCATCAAGCTTGAGAAGCATCTGGCGGAATTTCATCTCGGATGTGTGGTCGAATTTGAGGAGAATTCACATAAAAGGTTGTTCGATGCAATGATGACCAGCGACCAGGAACATATTGCCTCACTGCAGGCGGCCTATGACAAGCTCAAAGATGATCAGGACCAGTTATTCGTATCATGAGTTTGAGGGGGGTCTGACCGTTGAGAACAGTTGTTCTCCTCATTATTTCAAATATATTTATGACCTTCGCCTGGTATGCGCACCTCAAAAATTTGCGCACCCGCCACTGGTTGATCGCAGTCGCAGTTTCCTGGGGAATCGCTTTTTTTGAATACCTGATCCAGGTTCCGGCGAACCGGATCGGCTATGGTCGGTTCAGTTTGGCCCAGTTGAAGATTATGCAGGAAGTCATTACCCTTACGGTCTTCGTCCCCTTTGCCGTTTTTTATATGGGAACAAGTCTTACCTGGAATTACCTCTGGGCGGGGTGCTGTCTGGCCGGAGCAGTTTTCTTTATATTTCGATAAATACACGAAGGAGTGCTGTGTAAATGCCTAAAAGAACAGATATAAAAAAGATTCTTATTATTGGCGCCGGTCCGATCGTCATTGGTCAGGCCTGTGAATTTGACTATTCCGGCACTCAGGCCTGCAAGTCGTTAAAGGAGGAGGGATATGAGGTTGTACTGCTGAACAGCAATCCAGCCACCATTATGACTGATCCCGATTTTGCCGACCGCACCTATATTGAACCGGTGACGCCGGAAATCCTTGCCAAAATTATTGAGAAGGAACGTCCCGATGCCATTTTGCCGACGCTTGGTGGCCAGACGGCGCTTAATACTGCGGTCTCCGTTGCTGAAATGGGTATTCTCGAAAAATTCGGCGTAGAACTGATCGGTGCAAAGCTTCCGGCAATCAAGAAAGCGGAGGATCGCACCCTTTTCAAAGCGGCCATGGAGAAGATCGGGCTGGCGGTGCCACATTCAGGTCTGGCACATAATTATACCGAAGCGATGGAAGTTATCAAAACCATTGGTTTTCCGGCCATCATCAGGCCTTCATTCACCCTGGGGGGAAGCGGCGGCGGCATCGCCTACAATCTCGAGGAATACGAGAAAATGGCGATGGGCGGAATCGATGCCTCACCAACGGATGAAATACTGATTGAGGAATCGGTAATCGGCTGGAAAGAGTATGAGCTGGAAGTTATGCGCGATACAGCCGATAACGTTGTGATTATCTGCTCGATCGAGAACTTCGATCCGATGGGAGTTCATACCGGTGACTCGATCACCATCGCTCCTGCCCAGACTCTGACCGATAAGGAATACCAGATTTTGCGCGATGCTTCGCTGAAGATCATTCGCGAGATCGGCGTTGATACCGGCGGCTCCAATATCCAGTTCGGTATCAATCCTCGTGACGGGCGTCTGGTCGTGATCGAGATGAATCCACGGGTGTCGCGCTCATCGGCGCTGGCCTCCAAGGCGACCGGCTTTCCGATCGCCAAGATCGCCGCCAAGCTGGCGGTCGGCTACACTCTGGACGAGGTCACCAATGATATTACTCGCGAAACTCCTGCCTGTTTCGAACCGAGTATCGACTATGTTGTTACCAAAATTCCGCGCTTTACCTTTGAGAAGTTTCCAGCTGCCGATGCAACCCTGACGACGCAGATGAAATCGGTTGGTGAAGTTATGTCGATCGGCCGAACCTTCAAGGAGTCATTCCAGAAAGCGATCAGGTCGCTTGAAATCGGCGTCAGCGGCTTTGATTCCAAGCTGTTTGAACTCGGGAGTGAAACCAGGCGGGCTCTTACCGGCAAGGAGCAGCAATTGCTGCTGGAAAAACTGCGGGTACCGAATGCCGACAGGCTCTGGTATATCGGTGATGCCCTGCGCAGCGGCATGAGCGTGGAGGAAATCCAAAAACATACCGCCATTGATCCCTGGTTCCTGCACAATATTCGTCAGATCATAGAAAAAGAGGATGAGCTGAAATCTCTTACCCTTGCGGACGTTTCTGTTGCAGTGCTGCGTGAAGCCAAGCAGTACGGTTTTTCGGACAAGTTTTTGTCGAAACTCTGGAGATGCAGTGAGGATGAGGTGCGCGAACTGCGCTGGAAGCTGGGTGTGCGCCCTGTTTACAAGCGCGTTGATACCTGTGCCGCCGAATTTGTTGCCTACACACCGTACATGTACTCTACCTATGAGGAAGAGTGCGAGGCGGCGCCGACAGACCGGAAAAAGATCATGATTCTGGGAGGAGGGCCAAACCGGATCGGGCAGGGGATCGAATTTGATTACTGCTGCGTGCATGGCGCTTTTGCACTGGCTGAAGACGGCTATGAGACTATCATGGTCAACTGTAATCCTGAAACGGTTTCCACCGATTATGATACGTCGGATCGTCTCTATTTTGAGCCGTTGACTCTCGAAGATGTACTTGAAATCGTCGCAATCGAGAAACCGGTCGGTGTGATCGTCCAGTTCGGCGGTCAGACGCCGCTTAAGCTTGCTGTTGCTCTGGAGAAGGCCGGCGTGCCGATTATCGGAACGTCACCCGATGCGATTGATCGTGCCGAGGATCGGGAACGGTTTCAGGAAATGCTCCAGAAGCTCGGACTTCTACAGCCGGAAAACGGTACTGCCCGCTCATTTGAGGAAGCGGAAAAAGTGGTGGAGCGCATCGGTTATCCGGTTGTCGTTCGCCCCTCCTACGTGCTTGGTGGACGCGCCATGGAAATTGTGTATGACTCGGAAAACCTGCAGCGCTATATGAAAACGGCTGTGCTGGTTTCTCCGGAACATCCGATATTGATTGATAGTTTTCTCGATGAGGCGATCGAGATTGATGTTGATGCGCTCTGTGATGGAGCCGATGTTGTGATTGGCGGGATTATGGAGCATATTGAGGAGGCAGGTATTCATTCTGGCGACTCGGCCTGCAGTCTGCCGCCATACTCGATCAGTCAGGAAATAGTTGCCGAAATCCGTCGTCAGACAGTTTTGATGGCACTTGAGCTGAACGTTATAGGGCTTATGAATGTGCAGTTTGCCGTCAAAGGCACTGTCGTCTATATTCTGGAGGTCAATCCTCGTGCCTCCCGAACATCCCCCTTTGTCTCCAAGGCCACCGGTCGACCGCTTGCCAAGATAGCTGCCCGCATCATGGCCGGTAAAACACTTAAAGAGCTGGGGATTCTCACCGATATTATTCCGAAACACATGTCAGTAAAAGAGGCGGTGTTTCCTTTTGTAAAGTTCCCCGGTGTTGATACGCTGTTGGGGCCTGAAATGAAATCAACTGGCGAGGTAATGGGAATCGGTGAAACGTTTGCCGAAGCATTTGCCAAATCACAGCTTGGGGCTAACGTAAAGCTGCCGTTATCCGGAAATGTCTTCATAAGTGTACGAGACGTCGACAAGAAACATGTTGTCAGCGCTGCTGAAAAACTGTATAAAGCCGGTTTTGGTATTCTGGCAACCGGCGGTACGGCCCAGTTTCTTGAAGAAAAAGGAATTCCGGTTCGACGTGTCAACAAGGTATTGGAAGGAAGACCGCACATTGTCGATGCAATCAAGAACGGAGAGGTCCAACTGGTGCTTAATACCACCCATGGTGCCCAGGCAGTTGCCGATTCTTTTTCGATCCGGCGAGAGGCCTTGATGCATGGTCTTGCGTATTATACAACCGTAGCCGGTGCAAAAGCAGTTGCCGACAGTATCCTCTCATTGCAGACGCAGGAGTTGAAGGTCAAGCCGATACAAGATTACCTTGCAGTATAAGTTAAAAACGGCATTCTGTATGTTTTTCGCTGAAAAAAAACTTCATTAGCGCACGTCCCTGTTTGCTAGAGCCAGTTGAATTTATTTTTATAGGAGTAGACCACTCGATGTCTCATTCGATACCTTTAACAAAAGAGAGTTTTGAATCTCTGCAAGAAGAGTTGAAACGTCTGATCCGTGAAGAACGGCCCAAGGTCATCCAGGATATCGCTGAAGCTCGCGACCATGGTGATTTGTCAGAAAACGCCGAATACGATGCCGCTAAAAACCGCCAGGGATTTATTGAAGGGCGCATTCAGGAAATTAACGGCAAGTTGGCGCGTGCGCATGTCGTTGATCTTTCCGGTATGAGCCCGGATAAGGTTGTGTTTGGTTGCACGGTGACCGTGTACGACACGGGATTGGAAGAAGAGGTAACCTACAAGATTGTCGGTGAAGATGAAGCTGATATAAAATTGAGTAAGATATCATGTACCTCGCCAGTCGGAAAAGCACTTATCGGCCATAAACTCGATGATACAGTCAAGGTAATTGTCCCGTCCGGTACCAAAGAATATGAAATAATCGACATAAAATACGAGTAGTCGCAAAAATAGCGGCAACTCTCATCACGAGGAGTGCATGATGGCAGATAAAATTTCCAAAGACATGACTTTTTTTGAGCTTATGCGGACCTATCCAGAGTCAGTCAAAATTCTTCAAAAACACAATCTGGGGTGTATTGGTTGCATGGGGGCCCAGAATGAGAGTCTTGAACAGGGGGCCAGAGCGCACGGTCTTGACATAGAGACACTTTTGAGTGATTTAAACTCGGCAATCGGATAAAATTCCTCATGAAATGCGGTATACGACCCCCATGAACTGTTTCCTGGGGGTCGCT
>JABBNX010000064.1 GCA_019352135.1 Pseudomonadota bacterium | reverse complement strand
CATTTAGTAAATAATATCAGCAGGTTACCTGGAGCTTAGCTATTGCCGGTGCATCTTTGATAGTTTGTGAGAATCAGCTGATTATGGCTGGAAGGTTTTGTAGTTACATGTTATAAAACGAAAGTTTTGAATGCTGCTGTTGTTTTGAATGAGGTTGTGAATCAGGACTAAAGGAAACTGTGCTGGTTCTTAATAAAATTTACATACATGGCGGGGGGAAACGGGTATGGATTTTAGCATTAAAACCAAATTACTGGGAATTACGTCGGTCTTGCTGTTCCTGATGGTGGTCATCGGGGCTATCGGTATTGTCGGTTTTCATGAGAGCAACACGGCCCTGGAAAACGTGTTCGAGGTCAATATGAAAAATTCGGGCCTATTGACCAAAATTGACGGTTTGATGCGTGCGAGCCGTATTCAGTTGTTGCTGTCACTTCAGCACGACCCTAAAAGCGAAGTCAGCTCACTGCTTGATTACCCGGCCAGTGCGAACACTGATCTGATCAAGAAAAACATTGCCACTATCGATCAGCTCTGGAGCGATTACTCTCATAGTTTAACCGGTAAAACCTCCCGGGACCTGGCTGATGTTTTTCATAAGGACCGTCTGGAATACGTCAAGGAAGGACTGGAGCCGGCCATGACTGCGGTGCTGGCTAATAACTTCGGCGAAGCATACCGGCTGACCTTCGATGTTATTAACCCGGCTATCCAGCAGGCCAACAAATCCATGGAAGCACTCATGCAGCATGAGGTCGACCTGGCCAAGGCAGCTCACGAAAAAAGCCAGCAGCAGTATGCACTGTTTCGCAACATCATTGTCGGGTCAATCCTGGGGGCGCTTGTGTGCGGCCTGATGCTCAGCATGCTTATTGGCGGTTCCATCGGGCGCTCGTCAGTGTTGCTCAAAGGTATTGCCGCACAAATGGCGTCAGGTAACCTGACGGTACGTGCCACTATTACCTCCCGCGACGAATTGGGAGTGATTGGGGCAAGCTTCAACCAGATTGCCAACACGCTCCAGTCGGCGATGGAGCAGATTCATTCCTGTTCCGATGCACTGACGACTGCGGCTGGCGACCTACGAGCAAATGCTGAACAAATCGCGACCGGCTCGGAACATGTTGCTGCCCAGGCTGCAACGGTTGCAACAGCGGGTGAGGAGATGGCAGCCACTTCAAATGATATAGCAAGCAACTGTTCCATGGCGGTGGAAAGTGCCAACCGGGCCTGCAGCGCCGCCACCAGTGGCGCTGTCATCGTCCAGAAGACCGTTGACGGGATGTCCCGCATTGCTGCCAAAGTCCAGGAAAGCGCCCGTACCGTTGAAAACCTGGGTGAACGCTCCGACCAGATCGGCGCGATTATCGGCACTATTGAAGATATTGCCGACCAGACCAATCTGCTGGCGCTGAATGCCGCCATCGAAGCCGCCCGGGCAGGTGAGCAGGGTCGCGGTTTTGCGGTGGTTGCCGACGAAGTGCGCGCTCTGGCCGAACGGACTACGCGGGCAACCAAGGAAATTGGCGGGATGATAAAGAGCATACAGTCGGAAACCCGCAGTGCGGTGTCTGCCATGGAGGAAGGGGTGCATGAGGTTGAACGTGGTACCGAGGATGCCTCCCGCTCCGGCAGCGCACTTGAGGAGATCCTGTCCCAGGTGAACGAGGTAACCGGGCAGATCAATCAGATAGCAACAGCGGCAGAGGAGCAGACCGCCACTACGAATGAGATTAGCGGCAACATGCAGCGCATCACCGAGGTTGTCCAGAATACCGCCGGCAGCTCCCAGGTGACCGCCGCTGCGGCCGGCCGGCTTGCCGGTCTGGCCCTCGAACTGCAAGGTATTGTGAATCAGTTCCAGTTGAAAGCTTAGGTATCATTTGGTCCGCCCACGTTAACTATACAATGGCCGCGCAGTGTTAGCACAACGGCCTGGTATGCCTCCATAGCTGACAGGTTGCATCATAAAATGGTTATGATAAGCTTATCTGCACGTTAAAAAAGAAAAAGTTCGGGAGGTATGCCATGCTGGAGATGCTTGAAAAAACTGTGATGACGACAATCGGTGTTGTAGCCATTACCCAGAAAAAAGCTGAAGAGTTGGTGGCGGAGATGAAAGAACGTTTCAAGCTGAGTGAAGACGAGGGAAAACAGATGGTTGACAAGATTCAGGCCATAGCAAATGAGAACAAGGAGAAAGTCAGGGAAATGGCAGAAGCCGAAGTTCAGAAGATTGTTGATCGCTTGGGCCTTGTTACCCGTGAGGAGTTCGATCGCCTGGTCAAACGTGTTCAAGAGTTGGAATCCCGCAGTAACAACTAGTTTATGCTCAACGTTCTGAAGATAAACCGGAATATCCGTAGCATCAGGCGCTATCTGAATATTGTTCGGGTACTCAGCACGTACGGTTTTGACCAGGTGCTTGAGCTACTGGGGCTTGCCGATGTGGTGGTGCGAAGCCGCCGCTTGTTCCGGCGGTCGATTCCTGATATAGCCCGGCTTACAGCTGCCGAACGGATGCGGCTCGTACTGGAGGAGCTCGGTCCGACTTTTATCAAATTGGGGCAGATCCTTTCCACCCGGCCGGATGTGATACCTCATGCATTTGTGCACGAGTTTGAAAAGCTCCAGGACAATGTGCCGAGTTTCTCGTTTGAAGAAGTGCTCGCCCAGATAACAGGCGAACTGGGAGGTCCTGTCGAGCAGTTTTTTGCCGAGATTGATCCCGTGCCTTTAGCAGCTGCATCTATTGCCCAAGTGCATAGAGCCAGGTTGAAAACGGGTGAGGAGGTGGCCATCAAGGTGCGTCGGCCCGGTATCGTCGAGGTGGTTGAATCCGACATTGGCGCCCTGATGTCGTTGGCGGGTCTGGCCGAACGTCACGTGCCCGGCAGTGAGCTGTATGATCCGGTCGGAATTGTGCGTGAATTTGCGCGTACGATCCGCAGGGAGATGGATTTTTCACGCGAAGCACACACCATAGAAAAATTTCGTGATAATTTCATCAAAACCGGCTGGATGTATTTTCCGCGCGTATATTGGGAACAATGCTCCCGTGGCGTACTTACCATGGAATACGTTGCGGGCATCAAGGTTACCGACAGGCAAAAACTCGTTGATCAGGGGATTGACCTCAAGCTGGTTGCCCGCCGTGGTGCAGATTCATTTCTTGAGATGGTGCTTACTCACGGTTTCTTCCACGGCGATTTACATCCCGGCAATGTCCTGATTCTTCCGGATAATGTGATCTGTGTCCTTGATTATGGCATCGTGGGGCGGCTGGACGACGAACTCAAGACGTTCCTCACCGATATACTGTCTGCTATCGTAAACCGGGATATGGACGAAGTTGTGTCCCTTCTGCTCTTTGCCGGCGATATCTCGGACAGCCTGGATATCCGTGCCCTTAAGCGGGATCTGTTCAATTTCATTGACGGCTACTACGAGATTCCTCTCAAAGAGATTGAAGTAGGGCGCATGTTGATGGAATTCATCGAAATCATCACCCTCTATAGTATCAGAATCCCGTCCGACCTGATGCTGCTGGCCAAATCACTGGTGTTGATCGAAGGAATGGGGCGAGCTCTTGATCCGGCCTTTGACATGGTTGAGCATTTGCGACCATTTATCGCCAAGGCTCTTCGTCAAAAAGCATCTCCGCGGCGTATTACACGCGAACTGCAACAGGTCCTGTCATCTTACCTGAGTTTGGCCCGTAACATACCTCGTGATCTTAAAGAGATCATCAATCGTATCAACCGCAACAAGTTCAAAATCGACCTTGAACACCGCGGCCTCGATAAATTCACTGCTGATTTCGATCGATCCATCAACCGCCTTTCAACCAGCATGATCCTGGCGGCTGTGATCATTGGTTCCTCGATCATCATGCAGACCGATAAAGGGCCAAAGTTCATGGGATTCCCCGTGTTTGCCTTTATGGGATATACCGTAGCGGGGTTTGTCGGGCTCTGGCTGGTGTATGCGATCATCCGTTCCGGGAGGATGTAGATCCTTGCCGGGATAGCCCCCTCTGTTTTTTAAGTGCCGGGAACAGGCACAGTTCAGTTTCTAATCTGCTCAACCATACCATTCTTCAGTAAACTGTGCTATAGAGGTTCAGTTTCAGCATTACCGTGATTACACGTCATATGTAGTCTGGGAAAATATCTGCAACAGCACCCAGAGCATGCATTTAAACAGCGACAACCAGTTCTTCACAATTCTTCGTAATGTGTTCATACAAAATTCTCAACATTCACATAAGGTGCAACTATCAGTCAACTCATCAACGGGAAGGAAGTATTATGAAAAAAATGTCTGTAGTCATCATCGCTCTCAGTCTGGTTGTTTCTCTGATAGGTATAGCTGACGCCAGCTTCAGAAATGGAATGGGTGGAGGATGCAGCAATTGTCCACAAGGGATATCTTCAGACCAGATCCGAACGTTTCAGCTTGATACTATTGATCTGCGCCAGGAAATGATGAACAAACGTTTTGAGATCCAGCATGAAAATTTGTCGGGTATACCTGACAAGGCAAAGATTGCATCACTGCAGGCTGATATCAAGGCTATCCAGCTGAAGATTATGGCTATTCGTGGCCAGAGCGGCCTGCCGGTTAATAATTGCGACGGTGAATGCGGCTGGAATATGGATGGGCCCAACCAGAAAAGGATGGGCACGTGCGGTAAAGGCATGGGCACCTGCCGCAGCGGTTTCTACTGTCGGTAAATGGATACTCTGAATAGTGGTGCTGCCGCCACTGCTCAGGGACTTTGGAGCTCTGAAGATGAAACTCTTACTGTCATTCCTGCTGTGCTTTCTGCTGCTTGTAACCGGAACTGTGTTTGCAGCTCCGTCAGGAGAGAATGCGCGTGAGGCAACAAACTATCGGATTGACACCAATAAAATGGATTGTGATGCCGGTCCGACCTGGTGTAATAAAGAGGCACGTCCCTACAGATGCGGAATGCGCGGCAGATGCGGCAAGCGTCGTGGCGACTGGTACGGTGCCCGGCAACCGGTGTCCACTGCAACAGAAGCCCGCACTCTTATCGAGAATTATTTTGCCGGACAAGGGTATGTTATTTCCGGGGTAACCGAGAGAAGATGGGGGTTCTGGGCCGAAATCCTTGGCCAGGACGGTAAAATCGTTGATCGGGTTATGATCGACAAACGTTCCGGCCGCATCCGTTCACTGTATTGATGAATCACTCTCTCACCCCTCCAGGCATTTTCTTGGCAGGGAGTGAGTGGAGGGTATACGTTTCACGGTACTTGGGAAAGAGGTTTACGTGCTTCCACCAGTCCTGATAGTTGAAGATGACATTAAGCTTGCTCGAATTGTGAAAGCCTACCTTGAAGCAGCTGATTTCAGAACAGTTCATGCAACTACTGTTGGCGAAGCTCTTCAAAAGGCTGAAGCGGAGCTTCCACTTGCAGTTATACTCGACTTGGGACTGCCTGACGGGAGCGGCGAGGAACTGTGTCAGAGCTTTAAAGAGCTGGGCGATTTCCCCGTCATCATGCTGACTGCAAAGTCGTCAGAGGAGGAGCGTATCGCCGGGTTTGCCCTCGGAGCTGATGACTACATGGTCAAACCGGCCAGTCCACGTGAGTTGGTCTGTCGCTTGAAAGCGGTGCTGAAAAGGTATGACCGCTCGTCTTCATCCCCGGAGAGTGGCGCTTCTTTCAACAACGGTACATTGATTCTTAACAGCCGCCGTCACCAAGTCAGCAGAGACGGCCACCTTCTTTCCATCACACCCACCGAGTTCAAACTTCTTCTCACCCTGGCTTCGTCTCCTGGCCGCACTTTTACCCGCGACGAACTGGTTACCCGTGCGTTGGGATACCAGTTTGAAGGCTATGATCGCAGTATAGATGCCCATATCAAAAATCTCCGTCAGAAAATTGAAAAAGATCCCCGCACGCCGGAGTATCTCAAAACCGTGTACGGAGTCGGGTATCTTTTTGCCGGAGAACGGGATGCACTGTAGTCTGCGCTGCAAATTTCTGCTGTTGTTCATTCTTATTTCAACCATTGCCCTTTCATCCGCTTTTGTGCTGCGCGAGTTTATAATGCGCGATTTTAGTCTGTATCTGGATGGAGAATCCCAGGATCATGTCCAACGTGTGGTTGCCCTTATCGAAGGGGGGTACGACTACAATGATGGGTGGCAGCGGGACCGGTTGGCCACGGATCTTGCCTGGGCACTTCAGTTGGGAATTGAAGTTCACCTGTTTGATGTGGATGGCCGGCCGGTGCTGGATTCCGAACAGGCGGTTTCGGCATTGACCCCGCTCATGCGCAAGCGGGTGTTGGACTCAAGCGGGTATGATCCACGCGCGGTTAAAAGCATCCCGGTTCCGTATCCGCTCTATCTGCGTGATAAAGAGATCGGCCGCCTGGATGCACGGACACTTGATCGAGTAAAAGAAGGCTATTTCGTTCGATCTTCCGACCGCGTATTGCTGATCTCGGTCACGATCCTGGGGTTGGTGTCAATCATTGCGGGTATTATCGCTTCACGAAAACTTACCCGTCCGATTCTTGAGCTGGTTGATGCTTCCGTTGATATAGCAGAAGGAAATTTGTCGCGTCGCGTCAAAAATTCGGGAAATGACGAAATCGGCCGTTTGTCCGCGAGTTTCAACAGCATGGCTCATCATCTGGACGCACAGGAAAAGCTGCGCCGCACGCTTCTGTCAAATGCCGCCCACGAGCTGCGCACCCCTCTGGCGATCATATCAGGTGAACTTGAGGGGATGCTCGATGGTGTGTTGCCGACTGATCGGAATGCGCTCCAGTCAGTGCATGACGAGGCCAGACGCCTGACCGCGATTCTTGATGGTGTGGACGAGTTGTCGCGTGCTGAAGCAAGTGTTTTGACGTTGCAGAAGGAAAACTTTGTTCTTAAGCCGTATCTCGCCACTATTACCAGCCGCTTTGAGCGGATTTTTGCTGACAAATATGCTGACATTGTGCTGGTATGCCCTGATGATCTCCGGGTTAACGCTGACCCAGACCGTCTCAGCCAGGTTATCATCAACCTGATCAGCAACAGCAGTAAGGCAATTACCTTGAATGGTCAGGTTACGATTACTGCATCTTCTGCTCATGATACGGTGTGCATAGAGGTAACCGATAATGGGTGCGGAATCCCGGAGAAAGATCTGGAGTATATTTTTGAACGCTTTTATAAAGGAAAAAATGGTGGTTTGGGGGTAGGGTTGGCAATCGTACACGAGTTGGTGGCAATCCATGGCGGCACGGTATCTGTTGAGAGTTCGGTTGGTAGCGGGACGTCATTTCGTGTGATACTGCCATGAACCTGTGTATGCATCTGAGAGGGTGCTGACACTCATGCCGCGGCGCACTATTTCCACGTTAATACTTAGTATCGCGGTCTCTCTTACCATAGGGCTCTCCTGGTTTGCCATACGCAACTTTTCCTCCGCCGCGCCGATTGCTGAGGATAACCTGCGCGGGCTTGCCCTGACAATAGCTGCTGCGATGGAGGGGGTGGCCGGTCGCGACCCTTCACTAAGATCGCTGGCTTCATTTCAGACTGCTGATATTGCATATGCCATGATTCTCTCTCCCGCCGGGAAGATTCTCTTTCACAGCAATCCTGATCTGACCGGAAATAATGTCGGAGACAAGCGCTACCGGAGCGTGTTGAAAACAGGAACTCTTGGTGAAGAGCGCATTATGCTTGGCACTGGAGAGTATGTATATGAGTTCCAGACACCTTTTCATCTATTGGGAAAAACCTGTGTTCTGCGCCTGGCACTTCATACCTGGCGTTCTGAGGCGGTTATGCGCCGGGCGCGTTTTGGCGTCGCCCTGATATTTTCATTGCTGGCGCTCGGATGGGGTTTGGGAATAACTGTTTTATGGCTCTTGCGTCGACAGGATGCCCAGGAAAAGCAGCTTGCGCGACAGAATGAACTTGCGCGTCTGGGTGAAGTCGGTGCAGTATTGGCCCATGAAGTGCGTAATCCTTTGGCAGGAATCAAGGGGTATGGGCAACTTCTGGAGGAACGTCTTCCTGAGGGTAGAGAGCGTGGTTATGCGCAGCTAATTGTGCGCGAATCACTCCGATTGGAGCAACTTGCTGATGATATCCTCTTTTACACCCGCAGTGATAACAAGCTTTCACAGCCTGGCAACCTGTTGACAGTTATCGGACAATTGATGACCTTGCTGACTCCGCAGTTGGAAACTGCGGGGATCAAACTGGTCTTGAATGTTTCGGAAAACATAAAGGTGCACTGTTCGGAAAAAGAGCTCCACCGGTTGCTGCTCAATCTGCTCACCAATGCCATTCAGGCACTACCCGAAGGGGGCGCGATTGGTGTGGAGGCCCGTCGCCGTGGTACTGTGGTGGACATATCAGTAGCGGACAATGGGCCCGGAATTGAGCCGGAGATGCGAACGGAGATTTTTGAACCTTTCCGGACCAGTAAAGCCAGAGGGGCCGGGCTCGGTCTGGCTGTTTGCAAGAAAATTGCCGAGAGGTGTGGTGGTAGTATAGCTGCAGATGCCGCACCGGGAGGGGGAGCTCTCTTTGTCGTGAGCTTGCCGGTCATTCTGCCAGAGGATTCTGTATGAACGTTGGAAATATATTAATTGTAGAAGATGACCAGACTTTTCGAGGTCTGCTGGCCGCCATTCTGGTGGATGCCGGGCATGAGGTAACGCAGGCTGTTGATGGTGCTGCCGGGTTGGTTAAGCTGAAACAGAATGTGTTTGATCTGGTGCTGTCAGATCTTAAAATGCCGAAAATGGGGGGTGTCGAGCTGTTTCGGGCAAGTCGTTCCCTCCCTTCACCTCCACCCTTCGTCCTGTTAACCGCATTCGGCACTGTCGAAGAAGCGGTCGCGGCGATCAAAGATGGTGTGAGTGATTTTCTAACCAAACCGCTTAAGGATCCCGCCAGCCTGAGAGACCTGGTGGATCGTCTGTTGGAAGAGCGTCATCGGGAGCGGTTGATAAAATCCGGTGAACAGTGCGAGCTGACCGGTTTGCCGCCACTCGACATTCTTTTTGCCGGCTTGGCCATGCAGGAGGTGCGCCGTCTGGCCGGTGAGGTTGCCGCGACAGAAGCGACCGTCTTGATCGGCGGTGAAAGCGGCACCGGTAAGGAACTGTTGGCCCGTTATATCCACCTTACCAGCCTGCGCAAAGCGCAGACTTTTGTGGTTGTCAATTGCGCGGCAATTCCGGAGAACTTGTTGGAAAGTGAGCTGTTTGGTCATGAGCGTGGCGCTTTTACCGGAGCCTCAGCCGCGCGGCAGGGGAAGTTTGAAATGGCGGCCGGCGGCACCATAATGCTGGACGAAATCGGCGAAATGCCGTTGGCAATGCAGGCAAAATTACTGCGGGTCCTGCAGGAGAGGAGTTTTCAGCGGGTCGGCAGCAACAAAGAACTGCGCGCTGATGTGCGGGTGTTGGCTGCTACCAACCGGGACCTGGGCAAAGAAGTGGTTGCAGGCAACTTTCGTGAAGATCTCTACTATCGCCTGAATGTGTTTCCCGTCGAGTTGCCGCCTTTGCGGGACCGCCGTGATGCTCTGCTTGTTCTGGCTGGTTTCTTTGTACGGCTGCATGCCCGCACTATGGGCAAGAAGGTGTCGGGAATCGCTGCGCCAGCCATGAAAGCACTTCGCAGCTATCACTGGCCGGGTAATATCCGGGAACTGCAGAATATCCTGGAGCGGGCAGTTATTCTTGCACGGGGTGAGGTGACCAGTGCGGAACTTCCGGAGGTCATCCGTGTGGCACACGATGGCCTGCCACGTGAAGATGTCGGTATATTAAAAGAAGCTGAACGCGATGCGATTGCTGCAGCACTTAAAGCTACGGTCGGTAATCGGCGTTTGGCTGCAGAGCGTTTGGGGATTTCACGGCGTACTTTGCAATATCGATTGAAAGAATACGGGATGACTGGTGAGACAGAGTAATAACAGGGTGCAAAAACCTGTGCACAGGTGCAGGATCTGCACTGCTTTTTGGGTTCCAGTCATCGAGAAATAAAATAAGTAGTAATAATACTGGATAGTTGTAATGTATTATGTGGTTGGCACATCTCGTGGAATAGTAACGGCAAGAAGTACACAATCCACGAGGAGGTAACAAAGATGAAAACAAAACAGATGATGGTAGTGGGACTGGCAGCACTTTGTGCAATGGCTCTTGCAGGTGAAGCATCGGCTCAGGGTGGCAATGGCGGGGCTGGAAAAGGTAATGGAATGATGACCCGCACTCAGGCTCGGACACAGTCGCAGAGCCGGACACAAACTTCATCAAGTACGGCAACAACCCGTCCGGCAGATTCTCAGCGTCGCGACGGTACCTTTTTGACCACCGGTACGACCGCTAATGGCTCGACGACTCGCCCGAGCAACGGTAAGGGATTGCAGGACGGAAGTGGGCTGCTAACCACAACAGCGCCAGCAGCAACCGTTGTAACGCAGTAATCAACGTTTAACAATGTATTTGGGGGGCGGACGCGTCCCCCTCTCTTGAAGAGAATAGAAGTTTATTTATTACGTATTTATCCAGTCTGCCAGGGGTAGGAAGTATCACCATGAAACCGACAAAAGCCATCATATATCTGTTTGTCGCGCTTTTCGCGTCATACCCTGTTGTTGCACATGCGTTCTGGTGGAGTGGCGACGATAAGCAAAGTGGCCTGAATCTCGAAACAGGATACGATATCAATACCGTTACTACGATAAACGGGCGCATTATTTCTGTTCAGGCAGGAGATGACCACCGCAACGCCCAGTTGGAGCTGGAAAGCAATGGAAGTCGTGTCGTCGCGGTGCTCGGCCCGCAGCGTTACTGGACAGAAAATGGCATTGCACTCAAATCAGGTGATTATGTTTCCGTACGCGGGTCCAGAGCCCAGGGAACGAATGGTGTTGTATATATCCTGGTTCAAAAAATAACCGACACCACCCAAGAAACCGAGGTTTCGCTGCGTAACGAGTCTGGCCGGCCGGCCTGGGCTGGTGGTGGAATGCGAAATGGCGCCGGTCAGATGAATACCCGAACCTCCCCGATGCGTCACCAATCGCCCGGCAGAATGGGCGGCGGCAGAATGGGGCGATAGCTTTTTACACAAGGATACCTAATGCGCACACTACTTTTCTTCAATTTCGTGATCATACCGTTATTACTGAACTCTACTTTGTCTTACGCAGAATCATTTTCTCCAAATTATTCGGTGGGTCTCGGACTGGAAGTATCGAGCGGTACTTTCGGCACCGATTCCACCAGCACGTATGTCATAGCTCCGCTGATTATTGACTGGTATCCAACGGAACGGTTTGACCTGGAACTGACTGTGCCCTATCTGTATCAACAGACGAAGAATACGGGCGTGGCTGTGTTAGGGACCGGAGCCAAGGCTACGGCACGCAGAAATATGAACGGCCAGTACACGTATGTCGGTGGCAGCACAACCGTAACTGATAGTGGCACAGTGGCAAATGGCGGGACGGGAGATGACAGCGTGTCCGGTCTTGGCGACATAACACTGACCAGCGGGTACACCCTGTTGATGGACAGTGATACCTCGCCGCGCGTGCGCCCAACACTTTATGTAAAATTTCCTTCAGCAGATGCAAACAAAGGGCTCGGCACGGGAAAGTTTGATTTCGGCGCCGGGTTGGCGGTTTCCAAGTGGCTGGGTAATTGGCTGCCTTTTGCAGAGGGTCGCTATATTTTTCAAGGTGCTTCACGCGAGGAAGTCGGCGCGCTGGATTTTGTAACTGCCGATGCCGGAGTCGGGTATAGCTGGAATGAAAGTCTGATGACGTCGATGTATGCACGCTTTGGTTCGTCTTTGTTTGATGGCATATCAGCGCCGCTTGAAGCCCGGTTGAAAACAGTGTGGCGTTTTAGAGAGCATACGTATTCAGAGGTGTATGCTCTTAAGGGTTTTAGTGACGGAAGCCCGGATTATGGCGGTGGAGTTTCTGTCTTTACTGAATTCTGATTCGTGTAAAAACAAGGTTGTACAGATTGACATTGTTGCCTGATTGCAGTACTGTACTAATCCAACAAGGCCCTGGGGGAGTTCTTTTGAACTGAGATCCGTCTGCTGCTGAAGATTATTTCTTTGCATGGCGGGAACCCTTTGCACCTGAACCGGGTAATTCCGGCGTAGGAAAGCGGCTTGCGGGATGTAGTTTTATCCAGCCGCCTGATGTTGAACGTCAGTGCGGTTTTTTTTGTATTCAGTATAATGCGCGCGAGACGTTTATAACTGCAAGGATAGTCAATATGGGTGATATAAGACCATTTCGCCTTGTCGTAAACAAGGCTTCGCAGTTGCCTGAAATATCGGGAGTCTATTTGATTACCGATCAGGAGGACACGCTCTTTGACCGGGTTTGCCAGGCACTTCGAGGTGGTGTCTCGGTGCTGCAATACCGCGCAAAAGACAAAGAGTATGGCCTGCGTCTGGCGGAAGGGGGCGAGTTGAAGCGCCTCTGTGCCCGTTTTGGGACAACGTTCATTGTCAATGATGATCTTCAGCTTGCGAAAGAGCTTGATGCCGATGGCGTACATCTGGGGCAGGATGACGGGGACATTGTCAGCGCTCGGGAGTTGCTTGGACCGGGTAAGGTTATTGGTAAATCGACCCATAATCTGGATGAAGCTCTGCGTGCAGAGCAGGATGGTGCCAATTATATCGGTTTTGGAGCGATGTACCCGACCGGGAGCAAGCTTATTTCGCATCTGCCCGGGGTAGCAGGTCTCGAATCGATTCGTAGGACGATAAAGATCCCGATTGTGGCTATTGGCGGCATAACGACCGGTAACGCCTGTCGGGTAATAGATGCGGGAGCGGATGCTCTGGCTGTCATATCGTCGGTGCTTTCAAACCCGCGCCCTGACGTTGTGGTTGCAGAACTTGCGCTTTTTTTTAATCGAGTTCGTCCCTTTCCTCGCGGAGCTGTCTTAAGTGTTGCCGGAAGTGATTCAGGTGGCGGGGCTGGCGTTCAGGCTGATATCAAGACAATTACCCTGCTTGGAAGCTACGCGGCCACTGTCCTGACTGCTCTGACTGCCCAGAATACCCGCGGTGTTTCTTCAATTCACGGACTGCCGCCCAGTTTTGTATGTGATCAACTGGATGCTGTCCTCGAAGATATTCCTATTGATGTCATCAAAACCGGGATGCTGCACACTCCGGCGATAATTTCGGCTTTGGCGGAACGCCTTGGAGAACGGAAGGTTGTCATTCCAATGGTGATCGATCCGGTCATGGTAGCCAAAGGGGGGGCAGCGCTGCTTGAGTGCGACGCGGTCCAGGTCTTCTGTGACCAACTGCTGCCGCTTGCCTACCTGCTGACGCCGAATGTTCCGGAGGCCGAGCGCCTTCTGGGAAAATCAATAAAAAATGAGTCGGAGATGGAACAGGCTGCCGTCGACCTGCACAAGTTGGGTGCGGCCAACGTCCTTGTTAAGGGCGGTCATATGAGTGGGCGACTCTCAACCGATATCCTCTTTGACGGCACTCGATGTCATCATTTCAGCTCCGAGCGGATCTTTAGCAGCAACACTCACGGCACCGGCTGCAGCTATGCATCTGCTATCGCTACCCAGCTTGCTCAGGGAATACCGTTGCTGACGGCGGTCGAACGGTCTAAGTCATTTATCAGCTCTGCTATTCATGCGGCCCGATCGCTGGGAAAAGGGCATAGCCCGGTCAATCACTTCCTGGCAGCTCGTGAGCTGCTGCAACTTTCATAGTAGTTCGAATTTACGTAAAAGGATTAAAGGATTATGCACATGACACAGCTTGAGTACGCCCGCAGAGGCGTTATTACCGAAAAAATGCAGATTGCTGCAGCAGCAGAGAGTGTTTCCCCTGAATTTATCCGTGACGGCATTGCTGCCGGCACCATCGTTATCTGCCACAACGTCAAGCATCTCAATGGTACACCTCTGGCGGTCGGAGCCGGGCTGCGCACCAAAGTAAATGCAAATATCGGTTCTTCATCAGACGATACTGATATGGAAAAGGAACTGGAAAAAGCCCGTATTGCTGTTAAATACGGTGCTGATGCTATTATGGATCTTTCAACAGGCGGTCCGGTGGACGAAATCAGGAAAGCGATTATTGCCGAAACCAGCGCCTGTATCGGCAGCGTGCCGTTATATCAGGCCGCTCTTGATGCTGTACGTAATAAAAACAAGGCTATTGTTGATATGACGGTTGACGATATCTTTGCAGGCATTATCAAACATGCCGAGGATGGAGTCGATTTTATCACCGTTCACTGCGGCGTTACCCGCGGCACTGTCGAACGCATGAAAAATGAAGGGCGCATTATGGATGTCGTCTCGCGCGGCGGCGCTTTTACCATCGAATGGATGAGCTATAATAACAAGGAAAATCCGCTCTTTGAACATTTTGACAAACTGCTGGAAATTACCAAAGAATACGATATGACTCTTTCTCTGGGTGATGGTTTCCGTCCCGGATGCTTGGCAGATGCTACTGACCGCGCTCAGATCCATGAGCTGATTCTGCTTGGTGAATTGACCCAGCGAGCTCAGGAGGCGGGAGTGCAGGTGATGATTGAGGGGCCGGGGCATGTGCCGCTCAATCAGATCCAGACTAATATTCAGCTGCAGAAGCGGCTCTGCCACGGTGCGCCGTTCTATGTCCTCGGACCGCTGGTAACTGATATTGCGCCCGGCTACGACCATATCACCTGTGCCATTGGCGGTGCTATTGCGGCCGCTGCCGGAGCAGACTTTCTCTGCTATGTGACCCCGTCCGAGCATCTCTGTCTGCCAAATGTGCAGGATGTGCGTGATGGTGTCATTGCTACCCGTATTGCCGCCCATGCTGCCGATATTGCCAAGGGAGTCAAAGGGGCTATGGCGCAAGACATTGCAATGGCAACATGCAGGAAAAAGCTGGATTGGGAAGGGCAGTTTGCTCTCGCCATGGATCCTGACAAGGCGCGTGAGTATCGTGCCAATTCTCCGGTGGCAGACCACGGAGCCTGTACGATGTGTGGGGAGTTTTGTGCCTATAAACTGATGGATGACGCGATGAAAAGATAGCTGAAATATGGCCTGTTATGCACACAAAAAGACCTCCCGGTTGCTTGAAAGCCGGGAGGTCTTTTTGTGTGCTGTGAATGTGTGTTGTTCAGGAGAGCAGATGCACGAATAGACCGCTCCGTAGTTTTGGTTCGAACCAGGTCGATTTGGGAGGCATGATCTGATCCTGGTCAGCAAGTTCGATTAATTCGTTTATGGACGTTGGATGGAGAGCAAATGCCACGGCAAATTTTCCGGAATCAACCAGTTTGATCAGTTCCTCATTACCCCGTATTCCGCCAACGAAGTGGATTCTCTGGTCGGTGCGCGGGTTGTGTATGCCGAGTAGAGGAGACAAAAGCGAGTTTTGTAGAATAGAAACGTCCAGTCTGCTGACGGTGTCTTTCTCGTTAATGATTGATGGTCGGGCATGGAGATGATACCACCGGCCGTCCAGATACATGCCAAAGTGGTGGCGGTCTGCAGGAATCACTGGAGTGGGGGAGGGGAGTATTTCAAATCCACCCCCCACCTGAGTGATGAACTCGGCAATGGTGCGGCCGTTCAGGTCTGTGACAACCCGGTTATAGGGCATGATATTGAGTTGATTTTCAGGAAAAATGACCGTCAGGAACGAATTGTATTCTTCGTGGCCGGTATGTCCGGGGTTTTTTTCGCGGCGCAGTTCGCGGACACGCCCTGCAGCAGCGCTGCGGTGGTGGCCGTCGGCGACGTATAGTTTTGGGATGGCGGTAAACAGGTCTGTCAGGCGATCGATCAGGGTCTGGTCGGAGATGACCCATGCTGTGTGGCCAACACCGTCGTTCGAGATAAAATCATATTCCGGTGGGCCATTCGTAACCCCCTCGATAATCTCTTCCACTTCTGCGCAAGAGCGGGATAGATAAAATACCGGTTCATCATTGGCATCCAGATAGTCAATGTGCTTGACCCGGTCTTCTTCCTTGTCGGCACGGGTATGCTCGTGTTTTTTGATAACCCCGGACTGGTAGTCATCAACACTGGCACAGACCACCAAGCCGGTCTGGCTGATCGTGCCCATTTGTTGGCGATAGACATAAAAACAGTCGTGACGGTCCTGCGACAATATCCCGCGCCGGATGAAATCGCCAAGATTCAACCTGCCCTGGGCATAGACGGACTCATCGTGAGGATCAACCTCTGCCGGAAGATCGATTTCCGGTCGGGAAATATGCAGAAAACTATTCGGGTTCCCGACCGCCATTGCACATGCCTCCTCGACATTCATCACATCGTACGGAAGTGCAGAAACCTTTTCTACCAACTCTTTGGGAGGGCGCAGAGCCCGGAATGGTTTGATAACTGCCATAGTAACAAGTCTCCTTAAATCTATTCACTATTTTGATAGTGGAGTGAAAGAGGGGAGGATATTCTACTGAAAATATCTCCGTGCTCCCACAAAACGTTTTTCAAAATAACTTTCATTCACAGCCGTCACACGGATCTCTTCTCCCTGGCGAGGAGCATGGACGAACTTGCCTCCGCCGACATAAATGCCGACATGGTTTATACTGTCCACGGACGATCCAAAAAAAACTAGATCGCCATCCCGCAGATCATCTTTAGCTACAGAATCTCCGGATTTGAACTGATCTCGCGAGGTACGGGGAATACTGAGTCCGCACAGGTTATAAACTGCTCGTACAAAGCCGCTGCAATCCATACCGTCCACAACGTTGTTGCCGCCCCAGCGATAGGGAATGCCGACAAAGCGTTCGGCAGTGCGTGCTGCGATGGCTCCCATATCCGTCTTGTCTTTTGCCGGTGAGGCGATGGGTTTTTCAGCGGTCTCTTTCGGGACAACCGGTTGGAGCGGATGGGGCGTTTTTCGGATTTCATCCGGCGGAGGCTTTTGCCATCCTGGCGCTTTGGGGTGGCTAAAGACCACGTCATTGGGGGGCGCGATGTAATAACTGCTAATCAGACGTTCTGATGCCAGTTTCCTGGCTGCGGATTGAGCATTTATCTTGGTGGGGAAATCACCGAAGCGGACGGCGTATAACCCGTTATCCTTGCGGAAATAGAACGCTTCAATTCCCTTGGCTTGAAGCCTGGTCGTAAAGCGCTCGGCATTTTTAACATCGGCAAAGGCACCCATCTGAATGGCATATCCAAGCCGGGTTACGCCATGTGTGTTTGCTGCGTGAGCTGTTAGAGTGCAGATACCGAGAAACAGGAGAATAAGTTGTGTACGAAAAATCATGGGGTCGCCATTTCAGTAGGTTGGGAATTGTATACAGTGTTTTCTGGTAGAAAATAATGTAGTGAGTATATTTGTCATGTTTGTCAGGGGCGGATGAAAGATTGAAATGCAACTGGAATAAGATAGTAGCCGCAATTGCTGCAGTGGTAAAGCAGAAATTTGCCTGTAAAGATCCTTAAGGCATTGACAGCAGCCACACTTTTGAGGTAGGTTCACACCCTGGTTCCAGGTAGTATCAGTGCCATTTTAGCTCAGTTGGTAGAGCACATCACTCGTAATGATGAGGTCGTCAGTTCGATTCTGACAAATGGCTCCACTAAAAAAAACAGAGGGTTACAGTGATAAGCTGTAACCCTTTTTGTTTGAAAAGGTGTTATTATAACATAGGCGTGGATGTGGTTGGATAATCAACTGATTGTCAAACGAAATAACAAGGCTCTCTATCTGCCTGGAAAAAAGACGTAATTGAAGAAAGAAAACCATGACAGATCAAATGGATGAAAAAACACCGGAAACGGAGTGTAGTTGCGGAGAAATGCACAGGGGTCATATTTGCTGGCTGACACATATGGGGTTGCTGAATGAGTCATATCACCTGAGCTGCACCCCGACAGTGTCGTGTTCTAAATGTGGAGCAAAAGCTAATTTACCCCACAATGTCTGCTTCCCCGTGCCTCTTGAGAAATAAGCGGCGCTCAACTATCCGATTCAACTCTGATGAAGAAAACCCTTCCAACCCGGGTGAAGAGGTGTTCTTCGCTTATTCAACATCTTCAACGTTACGCCTGACTCCCATCAAATATGCCACGACAAATTCATCCAAATTCCCGTCCAGGACCGCATCAGGGTTGCCGGATTCGACCCCGGTACGTAAATCCTTGACCATTTTGTAGGGGTGTAGCACATACGAGCGGATCTGGCTTCCCCAGCCGATGTCTTTCTTCTCGGCGGCGATTTCGGATGACTTCGCTTTGCGCTCCTCTACTTCGCGTTCATACAACTTGGCCCGCAGGACTTTCATGGCGGTACCCCGGTTTGATATCTGGCTTCGCTCGGACTGGCAGGCGACGATAATGCCGGACGGAATATGGGTGATACGGACAGCCGAGTCGGTGGTGTTGACGTGCTGACCGCCGGCTCCGCCGGAACGGAAGGTATCCACCCTCAGATCGGCATCGCTGATTTTAATATCAATATCATCTTCCTCGATTTCAGGGAAGGCGTACATCGAGGCAAAAGATGTGTGACGGCGGGCATTGCTGTCAAAGGGTGATATGCGTACCAGACGGTGAATGCCGGCTTCCGCCCTGAGGTATCCATAGGCATATTCGCCGCTGACATTGAAAGTAGCAGATTTGAGACCGGCTTCATCCCCAGCAAGATATTCGGTAATGACAGTCTTCCATCCTTTTTTCTCGCAGTAACGGAGGTACATGCGCAGGATCATCTCGGCCCAGTCCTGCGACTCTGTGCCGCCTGCGCCCGGATTTATGGTGATAAAGCAGG
>JABBNX010000063.1 GCA_019352135.1 Pseudomonadota bacterium | reverse complement strand
CGCGAACCAATGCCGCCATCCAGATGCTGCTCGGCCTTGCGCCCAACACGGCCCGTATCGTGCGTGAAGGTGGAAAGGAAGAAGACATTCCGCTGGAACAGGTACAGCCCGGCGATACATTGCGGGTGCGTCCCGGCGATAAAGTTCCGGTAGATGGTACGGTGATAGAAGGTGAAAGTAACATTGACGAATCCATGGTCACCGGTGAATCTATCCCGGTGGCAAAGTCGAAAGGTGAAAAACTGATCGGCGCCACGGTTAACGGCACCGGCAGTCTGTTGATGCGGGCGGAAAAGGTTGGTTCCGATACCCTGCTGGCACAGATTGTAAGCATGGTGGCCAACGCACAACGCACGCGGGCACCGATTCAAAAACTGACTGATGTGGTGGCTGGTTATTTTGTGCCGACCGTGGTTGTCTGTGCCGTGCTTACCTTTATTGCCTGGTGGGTGTGGGGACCGGAACCGCGCTTGGCGCATGCCCTTATTAATGCCGTTGCGGTACTGATCATTGCCTGTCCCTGCGCTCTGGGGCTCGCTACGCCCATTGCCATCATGGTTGGAACCGGGCGCGGCGCCACGGCTGGAGTTCTGATCAAGAATGCTGAAGCACTGGAGATCATGGAAAAGGTTGATACCCTTGTTGTGGACAAGACCGGTACGCTGACTGAGGGGAAGCCAAAACTGGTCGCCGTGCAGGCGGAAGAGGGCTTTAGCGAGGATGATCTGGTACGTCTGGTCGCCAGCCTCGAACGGGCCAGCGAACACCCTCTGGCGGAAGCCATCGTGCGTGGTGCTGAAGAAAAGGGTATCAAGCTGGTCAGAGCAGATAACTTTAAGTCAATTACCGGGAAAGGGGTCACCGGAGAAGTTGATGGTAAAACGGTCGCAGTTGGCAACGCAGCTCTGCTGGAAAGCCTTGGTATCGACGCAGGAAACCTGTCGCAACAGGCGGACAAGCAACGCGCTGAAGGGCAGACGGTTATGATGATAGCCCTAAATGGCACGGTTGCAGGCTTAATTGGTGTCGCGGACCCCATCAAGGAGTCAACGTCCGATGCCATTCGCGATTTGCATGCCGATGGTATCAAGATCGTGATGATAACCGGAGACAACCAGATCACCGCCAATGCGGTTGCCGGCAAGCTGGAAATCGACCAGGTACATGCCGAAATATTGCCTGAAGAGAAAGCCAAACTGATCAAAAAACTTCAAGCAGAAGGCCATATCGTCGCCATGGCTGGTGACGGCATCAACGATGCCCCGGCGCTGGCACAGGCACATGTCGGCATTGCCATGGGCACCGGCACCGATGTGGCAATAGAAAGCGCCGGTATTACGCTGGTCAAAGGCGATTTGCGGGGCATTGTCAGAGCCAGACGCCTAAGCCGGGCCACCATGCGTAATATCAGGCAGAACCTGTTCTTTGCCTTCATTTATAACACGGCCGGAGTGCCGATTGCCGCGGGCGTATTGTATCCATTCTTCGGGATACTATTGTCGCCGATGATCGCCGCGGCAGCAATGAGCTTCAGCTCTGTATCTGTGATCACCAATTCGCTGAGGCTGAAACGGGTGGATTTGTAATCCGTCCTAAATAATATTCCAAGCGCCTGAAAGGAGGTGAAGTAATAAGGTACTTGCAGAGTAAATCCGTAACTACAAACACACTACCACAAGGAGATATAATCATGAAAATATTCTTGAATGTAATACCAATCATCGCACTGGCCCTGATTGCTGCACTGCCGCTCAGCGCTGCCGCAGCAGGCGGTAAGGTTGCAAAAAGTGAAGTTGTCATGAAAATGGGGGACAAGGTTCACCTGTTCCACAGTAGCAATGTGCCAGCACAAAAGGAGATCGCTGTGGGCGATGTGCTTCCGGTGTACCGAGTGATTTATAAAGGCACCAGTGTTTCGGAAGCTAAGTCTGGTAAAACCTTTAAAGAAAAAGAAGTCGGGCAAGTGAAGGTGCTCTCCTTCTTCGGTGAACACTACTTTGAAGCTGTGATTATTAAGGGAAATGTCCAAAAAGGCGACATCGCCAAGAAGGGAGGTACGGCTCTACTGGTTCAGTCTCCCCGTGAAGCCGATCCAATTTCTGAAAATCACAAGTAATATGGTTTCATTCAAATGAACTGAAAGCCGTATCCGAACGGGTGCGGCTTTTCTGTTGGCGCGCCAGGCATGGCACGTGGTGCGCAAGCGCCATTCAATCACAGAAACGTAGAGCCCATGAAATAGGATTCAAACTGGTTCCATTACAAGACAAACCCCAGACCAAATGACCACATAAATTCAGATGCTTACTATTAAGTTACTCAGAGGCAACCAGTGCTGAAGCCATTAGCCAGCACCCGCATGCCGAAAACATCAAGATTGTGATGATTACCGGTGTCAATCGGATTACGTAGCTGGCAGGGGCGGATAAACTGGGCATTGACTATGTAATAGCCGAGAGCTGTCTGAAGACAAGGCGGCTCTCGTGAATTGGTTTCGGCAAGAGGGTCGTTTCGTCGCTATGGCTGGCGACGAGATCGCCGATGTACCGGCACTGGCACCCGCTCATGTGGTGATCATCATGGGAACCGGAACGGACGTGGCCATGAAGAGCGTCAGGGTTACACTCGTCAAGGGTGCCCTGCGCGGTTTAGTCCGTGTTCTGCGTCTGAGTAGAGCGACCATGAGGAACATCAAACAGACCTTTTCTTCGCCTCCATTGACAACCCCGGCTTGGTATCCTCTTGGTTGCGGGGGTCATATACCCCTTTTTCGGCATCCTACTCAGCCCCATGAGTGCGGCCGCTGCCATGAGTTTAAGCTCTGTTTCGTCGATCAGCAATGCATTCTGCTTGAACCATGCAAGGGTATGACGGTGATATACATTACTTCGTAAAGGAGTCTCTCCATGACACAACATATTGCACATTCGGGAGCTTGGGGTATGGCTCTGATCATGATTGTCGTCGCAACCTGGTTTCTGTATCGCTACCTTGCCCCGAAATCATGGCGTGAGTGGGCAAGCGCAGGTGTTGTCCAAGCGTTCATTATCGCACTGTATGCAGAGATGTATGGATTCCCGCTCACAATTTACCTGCTTGCACGATTCTTTGGTCTGGACAGAGGCAAACTCAACGCAAATCTTTGGTCCACATTGCTCGGTATGGGCGAGACCGGCATGATGATCTCGATGGTTCTCGGCTATATGCTGCTGTTTACCGGTATCGGCATCTTTATTCAGGGGTGGCGTGAATTGTACCGCGCCCGGAAAGGGAACCGGCTCGTAACGGATGGCTTGTACCGTTTCGTGAGGCATCCTCAGTACACGGGACTTTTTCTCGGACTTTTCGGCGAAGGAGTCGTGCACTGGCCAACCCTGTTTTCGGTTGTATTGTTTCCAGTTATCGTAATCGTCTATTACAAACTCTCACGCTCTGAAGAAAAAAAGGTGATCAAAGAGTTCGGCGATGAATACCGCTCATATATGCAGCGGACGCCAATGTTCATTCCCCGGTGGGGTCAATGGCGGAAGTTTTATGATCGCTCTTCTGCTGATTCTGATGAAATAAGAGGAACCAAATGATTGGCAGGCTGGGCTAAAACCGAGTCCATTACACATCAGGACCATTTTGATAGGATCTCCTTTGCCCTACCAGCGAAGTGCGGACAAGCGAATTACCTCTGGCGGGGTGACTGCATGTAGGTGGAGATTCTTTAAGAAAAGGAGGGTCTGTATACTGCTCTAACTCGCGGCCCTAAGCTTGACATCAGGTGCTCCTCTGTTACGCTGTTAATTGTGTAGAAACAGCCTGAACAAAGCCAGACATGCGCATCTGGTAATTGTAATTGGCATGACCTGTTTGAATAGCACTAAATAGACACCTCTTAGTCAGGAGTGATCATGAAATATCTTCACGCACTATATTTTCTGATACTGCTGTCTCTTTTGCCTGCCGTTGCATGGTCGGAAGAAGTGAAAATTTCTGAAGAAGACCTACCTAGTGCTGTTTCTACAGCCCTCGCCAACAACCCGCAACTGAAAGTGTCCGACGCCCGTTGGCAGATATTCAGAAGCAAGATTGCCCAAGCAAGTTCCTACGACGACCCGATGCTGACGCTGAAGATCCAGAACGGAGTGGTCACCGACCCCTTCAACTTCGGGAAGGAACCGATGACCGCTAAAGTGGTCGGCATTTCCCAACAAATACCATTCTGGGGGAAACTTGGGTTGAAAGGTGAGCTCGCTACTAAGACGGCAGAATCCTACCGGTGGGTTGTGGATGAACGAAGACTGGAGCTGACCAGCATGGTCAAGGAAGCCTGGTACCGACTTTACTACTTAGACAAATCGACAGTGATAGTCGACAGAAACATCAGGATTCTCGACGATTTCATCAGCCTCGCCGAAACTAGATATACCGTCAGCCGGGGATCGCAGACGGATATCCTGAAGGCCCAGGTGGGTCGCTCCAAGCTGCTGGACATGCGGATCACCCTGGAGCAGCAGCGCAGGACCGCGCAGGCGAACTTCAACGCTCTTCTCTACCGACCGGCCGAAACCAGGGTCGGGACGATTCCCGATTTCGACCTAACCCCCCTTAGCCTTTCCGAAAAAGAACTGCGGGAAATGGCCTACGAACACCGTCCCATGATCAAGAGCCTGACTGAACAGATTAGCATGGGAGAAGTGGAACTCAAGCTGGCCGACAAGGATTTCTATCCCGATTTCAAGGTTTCCCTTGAGTACATGCAGCGCGATCCGGTGATGGGTGGCGAGGGAAACGACATGTACTCGCTGGGGCTCACTTTCAATCTGCCGGTTCAAATGTCACGGCGGCATGCGGCGGTGGCCGAGTCGAATTCCAATATCACCATGGCAACCGAAGAGCTGAACAATCTCAAGAACAAGATCAACTTCGGCATCTCCGACCTGCTGGGACAGCTGGACAGACGCAGGAAACTGGTTGAGCTGTACAAGAATGGAATCATCCCTCAGGCCGACCAGACACTGGAATCGTCCACCATCAATTACCGGGTAGACAAGGTGGACTTCCTGACGCTTCTTGACAGCCAGTTAACCCTCTTTAACTACGAACGGGAACTGTACGAATCAATGGCCGATTACCAGATGAAGCTGGCACAATTGGAGGCGCTGGTGGGAAAGGAACTACACTAGTAGCACCCGAAAGATTATCTTTACACCTGCGGAGGCTTTACCATGACGTCGGATAACGATAGAAAAAAGATCAGAACCTCCTCTGTCTGGATGGTGGGAATTACGGCGCTGATCACACTCGTCGTGGCAGGAACTGCGGCATATTTTCTCGGCTATCTGCGGCCGGCTTCCCGTGCGACCAGAGTGAATCAGACATCGTCCCAATCGGCTAAAGGAAAGGGAAAGCCCAACCACTGGCGGTCGTCGATGGATCCGACGGAGGTGTACAACCACCCGGGCAAGGACCGGATGGGGATGGCGCTTGTCCCTGTCTACGAGGGCGACGAATCCGCAGGGCCTCCGGGCACGATAAAAATCGATCCGGTGACGATCCAAAACATCGGCGTGAAGACGGTGATAGTCAAACGCAAGCAACTCAGCCGGGAAATCCGCACCGTCGGACGGGTGGCGTACAATGAGGAACGGATGCGTGAGATCACCTTGAAGGTCGGTGGCTGGGTGGAGCGGCAGAATGTGAACTATGTCGGACAGGAGGTGAAAAGGGGGGAGCCGCTCCTGGAGATCTACAGCCCGGACCTGGTTTCGACCCAGGAGGAATACCTCCTTGCCCTGCGCTATAAGGATCGGCTGAAGGAAAGTCCCAGCTCCGAGATTGTCAAAGGTTCGGATACCCTGTTGAAGTCTGCGGAGACCCGGCTGCGCTACTGGGATATCACCGATGCCCAGATCAAGGCGCTGCGCGAGCGGGGTAAAATCACCCGCAGCATGGTCCTTCATGCCCCATTTAGGGGAATCATAACTGAGAGGAACATCCTGGAAGGGGGGCATGTCCAACCCGGCCAACCCCTGTACCACATTGCAGATATATCCAAGGTCTGGGTATATGCCGAAATTTACGAGTATGAAGCACCCTGGATTAAGCTGGGGCAAACAGCGGAAATGACGCTCGCCTATGAGCCGGGAGCCGTCTACCGTGGCAAGGTAGACTATCTTTACCCCTATGTGAAGGACACGACCAGAACCCTTCAGGTCCGCATGGAGTTCAGGAACAGCAAGGACTTCAAACTGAAACCGAACATGTGGGCAAATGTGACCCTTAAATCTGCGATCTCTCGCAACGGGCTGTCCGTCCCGGTCCAGTCGGTTATCCGCACCGGGAAAAAGGATATCGCTCTGATCGCGCTCGAAGGAGGACGCTTCGAGCCCCGGGAGCTGCGCCTCGGACCCCAGGCTGGCGATGAATTCGAGGTGCTCGACGGTCTCAAGGAAGGGGAGCGTGTAGTGACTTCGGCCCAGTTCCTGATCAACTCCGAGAGCAACCTTCAGTCGGCACTCAGCAAGATGCTCGGACCGAAGAAAGAAGTAGGTTCACCGGCATCACCCGTCCAGCAGTCAGCCATGCCCCCAGGCATGAAGATGCCGGAGCCTGCGTCCGCCAAACCTGCACCACCCATGCCTCCCGGCATGAAGATGCCGGCGACTCCGACGGTCAAACCTTCGCCGCCACTACCGCCACCGGGAAAGGAGTAACCCGTGCTGCGAAAGATCATCGACGCGTCGATCCGTAACCAGTTTCTCGTCATCATCGCGGTTGTTGCCGTCATCGCTGCCGGTGTGTACGCTTTCAGAAACATACCGGTCGATGCCCTGCCCGATGTGAGCGATGTCCAGGTCATCATCTTTACCGAATGGCCCGGCCAGCCGCCGCAGATCGTCGAAGACCAGGTAACCTATCCCCTCACCACCACCATGCTTTCCGTGGCCAACGCGAAGACGGTGCGGGGCTATTCATTCTTCGGACTTTCCTTCGTCTATGTAATCTTCAAGGACGGAACCGACATCTACTGGGCCAGGAGCCGGGTGCTCGAATATCTCAGCTTCGCGCAGAAACAGCTCCCCGCGGGTGTGACGCCGACGCTCGGCCCCGATGCAACGCCGGTCGGCTGGGTCTACGAATACGCACTGGTGGATAAGAGCGGCAAACATGATCTTTCCGAACTTCGCGGTCTCCAGGACTGGTTCATCCGCTACCAGTTGCAGACGGTTCCCGGCGTGGCCAATGTCGCCAGCGTAGGGGGCTTCGTCAGGCAGTACCAGGTGAACGTGGACCCGAACAGGCTTTCTGCATACAACCTGCCGATCGGAACGGTCATGAAGGCGATCCGTCGCAGCAATAACGACGTTGGCGGCCGGGTCGTCGAGTACGCCGAGACCGAATACATGGTGGAGGGGATCGGTTATATCCGGAACGTGGCCGATATCGAAAAGATACCGGTCGGCGTCGACAAGCATGGCACCCCGATCCTTGTCCGAGATATCGGTTTTGTCAGTCTCGGTCCCGATATTCGCCGGGGTGCGCTGAATCTTGATGGCCAAGGGGAGGCGGTCGCCGGCATCATCGAGATGCGCTACTGGAACAATCCACTGGATGTCATCAACCGCGTCAAGCAGAAGATCGAAGAGCTGAAGCCGGGGCTCCCGGAAGGTGTCGAAATAGTCCCGATTTATGACCGGACGTCACTGATTCATCGCGCCCAGAGTACTCTCAACCAGAAGCTTCTGGAGGAGTGCATCGTCGTCGCCCTGGTCTGTTTCGTTTTCCTGCTCCATTTCCGCTCAGCGTTTGTGGCCATCTTCGTTCTGCCAGTCGGCATCCTCATCGCCTTCCTGATCATGTACTTGCAGGGCCTGGGCGCCAACATCATGTCGCTCGGAGGGATCGCTATCGCCATCGGCGCCATGGTGGACGGGGCTATCGTCATGATCGAGAATGCCCACAAACATCTGGAACGTGATCGCGACACGAAGCCGCACTGGGAAATAATCGCCGATGCGGCCAAGGAGGTCGGCCCGGCGCTTTTCTATTCCCTGACGATTATCGCTGTCTCGTTCCTCCCCGTTTTTGCGCTTACCGGCCAGTCGGGGCGGATGTTCAGACCTCTTGCCTTTACAAAGACCTATTCCATGGCGGCTGCGGCGGTGCTGTCGATTACCATCGTCCCTATCCTCATGGGGTATCTGATCCGCGGACGGATCCTCCCCGAGGCAAAGAATCCGGTCAACCGCTTCCTGCTCTGGGTCTATCGTCCGACATTGCGGTGGGCACTGAAACGGCGCTGGCTGGTACTCGTTGGCGCCTTGGTGATCCTCGCGGTCACCGTCATCCCGTTTAATCGCCTCGGTTCGGAGTTCATTCCGCCCCTCAACGAGGGAGACATCCTCTACATGCCGTCTCTGCTGCCGGGGATTTCCATTACTGCGGCAACCACGATAGCCGAGCAGACCAACAAGCTGATCATGACGGTTCCCGAGGTCGAGCACGCCCTCGCCAAGATTGGCCGCGCCCGGACCCCGCTTGACCCTGCCCCGCTCTCCATGATGGAGACGACCATCATCCTCAAGCCCGAGGAAAAGTGGCGGAAGGGGATGACAATCGAAAAGCTGACCAGCGAGCTTGACAAGCGTATCCACCTGCCGGGGGTTACCAACGCCTGGACAATGCCGATCAAGACGCGAATAGACATGCTCTCCACCGGCATAAAGACCCCGATCGGAATCAAAATTACCGGTGCCGATCTTCAGGTACTGCAAAAACTGGGAGAGCAGGTCGAGCCGATTGTGAACCGTATTCCCGGCACTCGCAGCGTCTTTGCCGAACGTGTCGCCGGCGGCTCCTACATCGATTTCGTCATCAAGCGCGAAGAGGCTTCCCGCTACGGCTTGACCGTAGATGACATCAATGACGTCATCCAATCGGCCATCGGCGGGATGAACGTTACCACCACGGTTGAGGGACTGGAACGTTATCCGGTCAATGTCCGCTACCTGCGCGACCTGCGCAGCAATCCTGAAGCGTTGCGGCGGGTGCTGATCTCGACACCCACGGGGGAGCAGATTCCGATAGAGCAGGTAGCAGATATCTTCACCCGGGTTGGTCCTCCTGCCATCAAAACGGAAGGTGCCCGTCCCCAGGCCTGGATCTATGTGGACATCAATCCCGATCAGGATATCGGCAGCTATGTGGAGAAAGCGAAGCGCGAGGTACTGGAGAAGGTGAAGCTTCCTGCCGGGTACAGTATCCAGTGGAGCGGCCAGTACGAATATATGCAGCAGGCGCGGGAGCGACTGAAGGTCGTGATACCGATCACCATTATGGTCGTCTTTCTCCTCCTCTACCTGAACTTCCGCAATCTGACCAAGGTGCTTATCGTCATGCTGACTCTACCGTTCGCCGTAGTGGGTGGGGTCTGGTACATGTATCTCCTCGGTTACAACATGAGCGTGGCGGTCATGGTCGGATTCATCGCCCTTGTCGGTGTGACGGCGGAAATCGGGGTGGTGATGCTCATCTATCTGGACCATGCCTTCGAGGCCAAACGAAAAGAAAAAGGCAAAATTTTCGTGGAGGATCTTCACGAGGCGGTCATGTCAGGCGCCGCCGAGCGGGTACGCCCGATAGCCATGACGGCCTGTGCCGTTATCGCCGGCCTCCTCCCGATTATGTGGAGCTCCGAGACCGGATCCCGCGTCATGAAACGGATTGTCGCCCCGATGATCGGGGGGATGGTCACCTCAACGGTGCTCTCGCTGGTCATTATCCCGATCATCTACCTGATCTGGCGAGCATGGCAGCTTAGGCGGGAACAGCGAAAGGAAGAGCATGATCGAACCATTGAAGCCGATACGGCACTGACAACCAGTATGAGGGAGGAATAAGCCATGGAACTGAAAAAGATTGTTGCAATTGTCCGTAATCAGGTGCTGGAGAAGATAGAGGGCCGACTGGTCGACATGAGAGTAGAGGGCATCAGCGTGTCCAAAGTAAAGGGGTATGGCGAATATGCCAATTTCTTCAATCCCAACTGGATGGTCACCCATACCCGGATCGAAATCTTTACCCAGACATCGAAGGTTGAGGGAATAGTCGCCGCTATTATGGACCTGGCTCACACCGGTACGGCAGGGGACGGCATCGTGGCTGTGCTCCCGGTGGAGAAACTCTACCGCATCCGTACCAAGTCCGAAGTTTTGCAAGATGTAATTTAAGGATCATTTTGTTTAAACAATGACAGAGGGGCGCGTTTAACAGGAGGATACCCCGGTGCTCAACTTGAACCTGCGCTCGCAGCGCTGGGGGGCACGAAATGGGCGGAAAAGTCCATAGGATAAATGCAGGGTTTTAGCAAGAAGTAAAACACCGGAGGATCTAAATGCTCGATGGCGTAATGCTACTGTGGTTTCTTCTTACTGCACTTTCGCTGGTGTTTGTGGCGGTTGACATTCAGTCCACCCCGGAATCACCAGTTCTCAAGTGGGGGTTCATATTACTCACCGCCTACACGGGACCGCTGGGTGCATTTCTGTACGTACTAGGCTGTCGAGAGCCACTGCCCGGGATGCACGAACGCTACGTCGCGACTCGCTGGAGACAGGTGCTGGGTTCGACCATGCATTGTGTCGCCGGGGATGGCGTGGGAATCCTGGCGGGTGCGGTCATCGCCAGCATATTTCATTTATCGAAAACAACGGATATTGCGCTGGAGTACGTTTTGGGCTTCGGCTTCGGATGGAGTATTTTCCAGGCGCTGTTCATGCGGGAAAAAGCAGGAGGTTCGTACAGGCAGGCGCTCACCAGCGCTTTCTTCCCGGAGCTGCTGTCGATGAACTGCCTCATGGCCGGTATGGTGCCGGTGATGGTTTTGGCAACGGCGAGTATCCCGGCAAGCCGAGACCCCTCCAGACCGGCGTTCTGGTTTGTTATGTCCATGGCGCTTCTCTTTGGTTTCATTACCGCGTATCCCATGAACTGGTGGCTAGTCTCCCGACACATGAAACATGGCATGATGACGGTGCGATCGCCGGACGAGTCTGAGAACGGTGAAGCAGATGAAGGCATGCAGGGAAATCACCCGCTCAGCGGGCACGCGGGCAGCGGGCCACAAAATATCAAGCCCCCGATGGGGGGTGATATGAAATCGGTGTCAAACGGCGTACTCACCGGGATGACAATCCTCTCGTGCATGGTTTTTGGGTTAGGACTGGCCATTGCCCATATTTTTGGCGGCTTATAGTCGAGTGATAACGCGCAAGTCAAGGGTTACAGATGGTCGCATTCGACTAGGTTACCGGTCGGGCAAAATAGCATTACTGAGTATAGCTAAACTAGGCCAACGAAGATATGCTTGAAAGCTCGCCTTGCGTGGATGCGAGTGGGGGAAAGGGGGATTGGGGATGAAGGCAAACCAGATGAGACGCTGGTAAGTTGAATATGTTGTAGCTGCGGTTCAGAGCTAACCGAGCAAGTATGCTTCTAGGAATTAGCCCGCAAGTTCATTTGTTTCCAACTGGGACAGCCGATTCAAGCCAACCAATACACTGTTCGTTAGCGCTCTGAAACGCTCACCTTTTGATTCTTGTTGAAAAAGTTTAGAGGAAGCAGCACCAGACATTGAAATTTTGATTGTATATGACGTAATGAAATTCCATTTTTTACTTCCTCTCTTTATTCAGCTTCAAAAACTCCATAAAAAATCATCATCTGATATTCCAGCAGGCCAACCGTAAGCAGCCGCCACTGTCTCATCAAGTGAACGGAGGGCGTTTACAAGCCAGGCCAGCCGAAGGTTATAGAGGTTCGTGAGAGTGCGCTTTTTCAGTTCCACTGCAAGCAGCTTCGTTATCTGGAAGAATTCGGTCCGGGCAACGGAGTACTTTCCGCAACGCTTTAGCCGACAAATCGGAAAGAAGCTGAAAGGGGTCGAGCAGGAAGTTCTTGCTGCAATGAAGGTCTATCCCTGGCCGGGGGATGTCAGAGAATTGCAGAATGTCATGGAGCGGGCGGTTATCCTGGCACGGCATACCATCACGCTCCACAATCTTCCTGATCAAATGCTGCACGGCACCACGCAGGACACTGCTGAGAGCAAAGAAAGATGTACTGAAATCGGTGGAGAAAGAGCTGATTGTCAAAGCGCTGCTGAAACACGGGGAGAACAGGCGTCTGGCGGCAATCGAGTTGGGGGTTTCCCGGCGGACGCTTCAATACAAACTGAAAGAATTTGGCCTGCTCAATGGCGACTGACATGGTGCAAAACTCTTCTCTACAGGTGCAAGTATCTGCACCGGAATAGCGGTGTCACGTTCAACTCCACTTAATAAAACCTATGTATACCGTACTGTTACGAAATAAAGTGGTTTTGGCATGAGCCGTGTAATACTCCCGGTAACAAAAACTTTCCGAGGAGGAACACACACATGAAAAGAACCACAGTACTCTATGCAGCAACAGTTCTCACCGCTCTTTCTTTTGCCGGCCAGGCCTTCGCCAAAGGCGGAAGCATGGGAGGCAATCAGAGCCATGGCACCACAGGCGGGACTCACCAGATGGCTACTACCATGCAGCCAGCCTCCGGCAATGGGATGCACCAGCACACGATGCTGGGTAGCGCTTCCCATCAAGGGTCAGCATCCGGACCCAGGTCGGCGAATATGAATCAGGGCAGCCTAGGAAACAGTATCGGTCATCAGCATGGACAAGTAAATGGCACCGGCACTGAATCGGCTGCAATGCAACCTCTGGCCACCGCGTCAACCGATTAATTTCCGTGCACCAGACCGCGTGTGACGGAATCGCGCATGTTGAAAAGACAAAAAAAAAGGATAATTGTATGCGAAAATATTTGATGCTGATGTTGTTATTGTTCGTTTTTGCATCGTTGACCGGTTGTATGGGAATGTGGCACCCAATGTGACAACGTTGTTTTGCAGGGCGGATTGATAGATTTGGAGTGAGACGTGGTAATCAGCGGCCGTTTTTTTTTAGTTATTATTGTAGCAATCGTTCTCAACTGCCTGCTGGCCGGTACTGTTTTTGCCGGTTTTTGGGACAGCGACGACACAGGGAAAAGCGGCCTTGATTTTTCTAATGGTTATGACATCAACACGGTAAGTACCATGTCAGGGAGAGCAATATCACTTCCGTACCGCGGCGAGAAAGAAAACGTTTTCATAGAAATCAAGAGCGGTAATCAGAACTTGAATATCTCAGTCGGGCCGGGAACATACTGGAAACAAAAAGGGATTGCCATCGCCCTGAATGATGAGCTTATCGTTAAAGGCTCCAAGGCGCAGGGTAAAGATGGTAAAGCGTATATTTTAGCCCAGAAAATTGTGAACCGGACTACCGGTTCGCAAATGGAAGTGCGTAATGCCAGAGGGGAGCCGGGTTGGTCTGGACAAAACAATTTTCGACCGGAGCATTCTTCCGGCGGTATGAGAAGTCTGGGTGGCAGTATGATGCGGAGTGGCGGCGGTATGATGCGCCGCTGAAGAACAAACAGAGCGCCATAGCACAGAAGGAGAGGTGGACATGAAAAATACTTTATGGATAGCAGCAGGCAGTCTGACCCTGATAAACAGGATACGCACATGTATGGACTCATGTACCGCCCAAAAAACGCAGAAAGCGGTTTCTCATTTCCTGATTGTCTTGGCAACCGTGCTTGTCCTGCCTTCACTCGTACAGGCCGCCGACTACCAGTATTCCATCGGCCAGGGTTTCGAGTTCAGCTCCGGCAAATATGGCACCAACATTCGGACAGATTCCATTTATGCGCCCTTAACCATTATGGCAAGCCCAACCGATCGCCTTGGCCTGTCGCTTGAAATTCCCTTTGTCTACCAGAGTAACAGTAATGTGGTTTCCAGTATTGCCCGTGGAGGCATGCTGGGTAGCAAATCCACAATGCTGCGAGCTGCGGGAATGAACGGCATGTCGTCCTCTGCATACAGCACGAATCAGTCAGAGAGCGGGCTAGGCGACATAATCCTCAAGGCCGGCTATGTTTTACTGCCGGAGAAAGATTCCTTGCCGCAAATTCGCCCGACGGTATTTGTCAAATTTCCAACTGCGGACAAGAATAAGTCGCTGGGAACCGGTGAGTTCGATGAAGGTTTTGCCGTTGAAGTGTCAAAATGGCTTGGTAACTGGAACCCGTTTGCTGAAGCGGGCTATACCGTACAAGGGAAGAGTGCGCTGCTTGCCCTCAGGAATTATATGTCTTACAACGCTGGTGTGGGGTATCAGATTTCTGAAAATTTTCGTCCCGTACTACTTATTAAAGGCTCCACTCCTCCAGCCGACGGGACAAGCAATCTGCTGGAAGCTCGACTGAAGCTTAAATTTCAGGCTACGAATCACACCGGTATCGAAGGGTATATAGCCAAGGGGATTACCACCAATAGCCCCGATTATGGTGCCGGATTGTCAGTCTATTACGATTTCTAATTACAAGAAAAATGGAGAAACCATCATGAAAAAACAAATTGTTTTAATCTCAGCCGCTTTAACCGCCGGACTTATCGCAGGGTGCGGCGGCGGCAGCACCAGCACCCCGACAACCTCGATTTCCGGGAAGGTGGCTGACGGCTACCTGGTCGGCGCCACAGTCTTCCTGGACAAGAATAACAACTACCAGTTGGATGCGGGTGAACCATCCGCCACGACAGATGCAAACGGCACCTATACCCTGAATATGGACCCAGCCGATGTCGGTAAATATCCGATCGTAGCCATGGCAACCAAAGGGGTGACCATCGATATGGATAATCCCAATGCTCCCGTTACCAGCAGCTATATGCTCAGCATGCCCGCCACAGCGGTATCCGGTACGGTTAGCAGCAATTTCATCAGTCCCATGTCGACGCAACTGCATGAATTGATGGCGACCGGCATGTATGCCACCATGCAGGATGCGATGAACGCTCTGAGTGCTCAACTCGGTTTGCCAGCTGGAACAAATATGCTGGCCAATTACATGAGCGACCCGAACAATGTAAATTACCAGACCATGCACACTACGGCCCAGAATATGGCCAGCCTGATGGGAGGCCAAATGGCGCAGGTGTTCGATGCAAACGGCTCACCCACTACCGTGGATGTCAATCGTTATCGCAGTATGATGGGCACAATCTTTAGCAACATGTCCTCACTCGGTGGCCAAAATGCCCAATCCGAGATGTCAACATTGATGACATCAATGACCACAACCCTCTCCACTATGCCGATGATGAGCACAGGGCAACCATTCGGCAATATGTCGACAGCGTTCCGGGGGGGTATGATGGGAACCACTCCTTCTACAGGAACTTCAACAGTATCTCAAACTGGGACCAACGGGATGATGTGACACCTGCTCACAATTAATAGATTGAAAGGCCGCTCCGAGCTGATCCTGAGAATCGAATTCATAAACTGACCTTTGCCGTCATTGCAGTTGACCCACTCCCATTCATCGCATACCAATATTACAATGGATGGTGGGTCGGACTGGATGCCGATTAACAAACAATAAATTGACAAATTTATACCAAACAAATAGGATAAATATAGTCCGATTGTGTCTATGTAATTAGTTGAATGCATAATTTGATGCAAATCCGGATATAAGTTTCTAACAATTATGAAAGAAGGCGATAAGGAGTATGCTTACTGGTTTTGAGTTATTTGGCGTTGCAGGAGTAGCACTTTTGTTGTCGCAATTTGCGGCCTACAAGAAATCTAAAAACGACGAACCGTGGATGTGTGCTTACCACGACAGACGGAATGGTCCAGACAGACGAAATACACCTGTTGCAAGTTAATAATATTATATTCTGAGTTTAACACCAATCACCCCTTGTCGAGCTTAATGTCGACAAGGGGTGATTTTACGTAATACTTCCCACAAAAAAAAACTAAAAACGGAAGATGACGGTTACATCATCATTCCACCACTTCCCATCTGTACGGTGGCTGTTGCTGATTTACCATCAGCACCGGTTGCCATCACGATAAACATCCCCTGCACATTGGGCCCTGTGTAGAGCCCGCCGGTGGTAATGCTCCCGCCACCGGTCGCAGGCGCCACCGACCACGTCACGGGGGCGGTTAAACCAGTAGCGGTGAACTGCTGTTGTTGAGTCGCATTTACCTGCATTCTTACGAGACTCGGAGTTATGGTTATGCCGCTAACCGGAGGTGTAGTAGGTGGCGTTATGACTGTTCCCATCATTCCACCGGACATGTTACCCATTGGTCCCGTATATGCGGCAGTGCCCGCAGCAGTGCCATTCACATACATCATCGTGACATTGCCGTTGGCATCGATAGCCATTTTCACGTCATCGAACATCCTGTCCATTCCCTGGCCGATGGTGATCGGCGCAGTAATCGGGTTTACGGTGGCAACATTATACGAAGTAAGCAATTGTTGCATTGTTGTCTGCATGGTAGTCAGTGCTGTGCCCATTTTCCCGGAAATGGTGTTCATCTCCGTACTGCTCGGATTATTGTAGAACGCGTTCATGGACGACATGTTGGTAAAGCCTGCAGCATTCGCCACCATCAGATGCGTCAGAGGGTTGATATTGGCTGTTCCCGGTCCATTGCTCATTGAATAGAGTGTGCCGGCCCTGAGCATGTAAGGGGCGGTTTTGCCGCTGACATTGAACGAAAACTTGCCGGTTTGTGCATCGATTGGAGTGTTCATTTCGGGGTTATTTGCTGAATCCTTCAGAAATGCGCTGCCGCTCATCGGTGCGCCGCTCGATGCGACCCCTGATATAGTCAATGCAGCACTTGCTGCGGACACGGTAATCGAAAGGGCCTTTGTAACCGTTCCTGCATTCGCATCAGTCACCGTAATATTAACGACGGTAGTACCTGAGACGGAGGGCGTTCCAGAAATAACGCCGGCTGTACTTAGAGTCAAGCCTGTAGGGAGAGCGCTTCCTGATGCAACAGTCCAAGTATATGGCCCCGTACCGCCGCTCGCGACCAAGGTTACAGATCCATAGACCGTTCCTACCACCCCCGCCGCCAGGGGAGAGGTTGTTGTTATGCTCAATGAAGTACCAGACGCAATCACGGTAATCGAAAGGACCTTTGTGGCGGTTCCAGCAGAAGTGGCAGAATCAGTAACCATTACGGTAAAATTAGTCCCGGCAGCCGCCGTAGTCGGGGTTCCGGAAATTACTCCGGTCGACGTATTCAGACTGAGACCAGCCGGGAGAACTCCGGCAGAAATTGACCACGTATATGGAGTCGTGCCGCCGCTCGCAGCAAGGGCCTGACTATAGGCCGTTCCCACAGTTGTTCCGGGCAGCGATGCTGTCGTCACGGCTAACACGCCCGGAGGAGAGGGCGAATGGGAATCGCTTCCGCAACCTATAATCACCATGGAGATGAAAGCTAGAAAAAGAAATGAAACCCACATTTTTGTTTTTTTCATAATAAAACTCCTTCATTGGTTAAAGGCTGACAATAAATACACAACATTGATATCCATCAACTACTCCTTTCTCCGGCCGCCCAAACAAAAAGCCGGGGTGTACGCATGTAACCATACAGATGGTCACATGCGGCAACCCGGCTAACTTGAATAAATTAATATTAATATTTACAAAAAATATAAAAAGGCGGATTCAATAAAATCCGAATCGGCCATTTAATTTCAAGTCCCGATGGCTTTCCGCCCCCTGATCACTCAGAGTTTGGCTATTGAATTTTATCGTAGTAATATGTGTTGTCAATCGCGGGTATTGTTTTTTGTGAGAACGCTGCAAAATAGGAGCTTTGAACTGCGCTTCAAATCATATCTGCAACGGCTTGAGAAGAAGGCTAGAATAAAATACGACAGCATGAAGAATATAAGGAATACGTTTTCTGACGGGTCAAGAACCTGCAAAAATATATTACATCTCTGTGTTTCTATTTTTGGTGTGCTTTTAATGTCTAATACATAGCAAATTACAGACGCTGGCGTTTCAGCGAACCAGTAAAGAATTCTGTGTACATGGTTTTTCGGTCTTTTGTTTACCAGCAGATTTTATTTCTTAAAATATCTGTGATTTTCGTCTGATTGTTCTTCACAGCAACCTTCCTCACCTCCCCCTTGAAATCATACCTCAATCCGGAACTCCGCTCCTCCGTCTACGTTACTGGCGGTCAGATGCCCCCCCATATTCTGTTCGATAATCATCTTGGACATGTACAGCCCGATGCCGGTTCCCTTGTCATGGCCACGGGTGGTGAAATAGGGATCAAATATCCTGGACATCACATCATCAGGAATTCCGCCGCAACTGTCGCGGAAATACAGCACCGAACGCTCGTTCTCCCGGGTAATGCGTATGGCGATGCGGCAATGTGCCACATTCCGCTCAATGCTAGCATCACACGTGTTTGAGAACAAATTGAGCAGCACCTGTGAATATTCATTCTGGAGACCGATGATAGTCACATCATCATCGGTTTTAATTTTGACCTGGATATTGAGGCTGTTCAGTGTCGCTGAAACCAGCGACATGGCACGATTGACCGCCTCACTGATTAAAAACTCCTGTTTTTCCTTGTCAATCCGGAAAAAATTACGAAAGTCATCGATAGTGTGGGACATCTGCAGGAGGACTGCCATCGCCGAGTGGACGTCACTATGCATCTCCTCACTGGTGAGCGTTTCGGAGTCATATGCTGCCTCCATGCTCTGAATGATCAAGGCGATATTATTAAGCGGGTTGCGCCATTGGTGAGCGATGTTGCTGATCATCTCGCCCATGGCAGCCAAACTGTTTTGCTGGATCATTGCCTGGTCTTTGCGGTGCATCTCGTCCACCGCCTGCCTGATACGCACCTCAAGAGTTTTGTTGAGTTCTTCGAGCTTCAGTCTTTTTTTGGCGAGCGAATCCTCCAGCCGCTTATGCTCGGAAATATTGGTGTTCGTGCCAAACCAACGGACAACTGTGCCGTCTTGGTCGAACAACGGCATCACCCGCGTGAGAAAGGTACGAAACACACCATCACTGCCACGGAGCGGAAACACCATATCGAATGGCTTGCCGGTTGCGAGCGAAGCCTTCCACCGCGTAAGGACGTGAGGCAGCACCTCAGGATCATGGATCGACTGCCACCCCCACCCATTCATCTGTTCATGAGTGGTGCCGGTAAACTCGTACCAGCGCTGGTTGTACCAGAAGGTTCCGCCGTCGGCGTTCGCCATCCAGCACAGTTGGGGAATGGCGTCGGCAAGAGTCCGGAACTGCTGTT
>JABBNX010000062.1 GCA_019352135.1 Pseudomonadota bacterium | reverse complement strand
CCCCGTATCGATGGCGCTCCTCGGCATGCTGTCGAACTTGGCCGTTGCAGGTTCCTGAGCCAGCACCACTCCCGCCTTTTCCTTGATGGTTTTGAGGCCCATCGTGCCGTCCGAGCCCATGCCGGAGAGGATGACGCCGATGCTGAACTCTTTGCAATCCTCGGCCAGTGAACGCAGAAAAAAATCGATCGGCAGTCGCAGGCCGCGGGGTGCCACAGGATCGAACAGGTGCAGCACGCCATGCAGGATGGACATGTCCTTGTTGGGCGGAATCACATAGACACAGTCCGGTTTGACTTTCATCCGGTCCTTGACCTGAAAAACCATCATCCCGGTGACGCGCTGAAGGAGTTCGGCCATGATCCCCTTGTGGGTCGGGTCCAGATGCTGGACGATGACGAAGGCGAGCCCGCACTTTTCAGGCACATGCCGCAGGAACTGCTCCAGCGCTTCCAGGCCGCCGGCGGAGGCGCCGATACCGACTATAGGGAAGGGGAGGTCTGTTTGCCGCGTCGTGGTGCTTTTCTGCATTTCCTTCGCCGTAACGGGAGCGTCGTTCGCCAATTTAATTTGCTTTTTCATGATGATAGATCATATCAGCATTTAGCGTAAATGTACTAACGGTATTCCAGGCAACCCGTCAAAAGTAACAGGCGACCAGATTTGGTGGGCGTCACCGCTCTACGAAAGTATACCGGAATGGCGGCGTGTTGCATCATAAAAACAAATGCATAGCACATTCCCTTCCCTCAAAGTGTCCCCTCAATATGTGGAGGTTCTGTCATATACTGAGGGCGAACGAACCGTTTCTTATAATCCCGCGATCGCTTCAGCCAACTCAATCTGCTGTTATTGAAAGTTTAATTCATTTTTATGACGCTAGTCCCGCTGTTGGCGGGCTATTTGCCTGACAAGTTTCATAATCCTGGTCATCCCGACCCAAAACTCGTCGTATCATTTTCGGGAGGGGGATAGAGCGTAACGACACACTGGTGGTGTTTTAAACGGCATGAAAAGGAGGGAAGTGTATGCGCGGCAGATGCCAGGTAATCGGTAATTATGAAGATACGTATTCGTAAGGCACGAGGAAAACAGATTCTATTAGATAGGTGGCAGGCATTTTGTTTGTCATAAATTTAGCTGCACAGATTTAAACCGTCCCTAAGGAGGGGACAACTATGAACAATAAGCGCACAGCATATTCAAAAATGTGGTTTCTTGCTTTACTACTCATTACTTTCGTGGCGGGGTGCGCAAGCAATGCACAGGAAATTCCGGTAATTCCGGACACCGTTGCACCGACAGTCAGCTTCACCGCCCCGGCCAATGGCCAAACCGCTGTGCCCTACGACCGCAAAGTCTCTGTCGCCTTCAGTGAGGCGATGGACGTTTCAACCATCACCACGACAACCTTTACCGTTACCGGTCCCGGTCTGACACCGGTCCCGGGTACCGTCTCCGGCACCGGTTCAACAGCCACCTTTACGCCGACAGCTACTTTCTCTAACAATACCCTCTATACCGCGACGATTACCATCGGGGCCAAGGATCTTGCCGGTAATGCACTGGCAGCGAACTATGTATGGAGTTTCACCACAGGCGCAGCTGCCGACACCACCCCTCCCACCGTGAGTTTCACCGCTCCGATTAATAACCAGACAGCTGTGCCCACCAACCGGATACTCCACGCAGCCTTCAGTGAAGCGATGGACCCGTTGACAATCACCGCAACAAATTTTACGGTGACAGGTCCGGGCGCAACACCGGTATCCGGAACAGTTGCTCCATTCGGCACATCAGCAACCTTTACGCCGACCAGCGCTCTTGCCAACAATACCCTGTATACCGCCACGATTAAAACCGGCGTCAAGGACCTTGCCGGCAATGCAATGGCAAGCAACTATGTATTTACCTTCACAACAGGCGCCGTCGCAGACACCACCCCTCCAACCGTGAATGTTACATCACCTACCAACACTGCAATAGCGGTACCCATCAACCGGAAAGTGACCGTAGGCTTCAGTGAAGCGATGAATCCATTAACAATCACCACTGCTTCTTTTACGTTGACAGGACCCGGTGTAACTCCCGTAACAGGAATCGTTACCCCGGTCGGTACTTCGGCGATCTTTACGCCTGTCACCAATCTGGCCAACGACACCCTTTATACCGCCACGATTAAAAATAGCGTCAAGGATCTGGCCGGCAATGCCATGGCAAGCAACTTTGTCTTTACCTTCACCACGGGAGCGCTTGCAGATACTGCCGCGCCTGTAGTGACTCAGGTTACTCCTGCTGATCTCGCCACAAATGTGGCGGTAACCAGTGTTGTCACCGCAACCTTCAGCAAAGATATGGATCCGCTGACGATCAGTACCGCAACCGTTTCGGTAGCAAACGTAACAGGAGTGGTAACCTATGATGCAGCAACCAGGACTGCTACTTTTAAACCAGCAGCCAATCTCGCCGTCAACACCAAATATACCGCAACCGTTACCACCGGAGCCAAGGATTCGACCTCTAATGCACTGGTGAATAACAAAGTATGGAGCTTTACAACAGCCGGCGCCATCGTTCCACCGGTAAGCTCGTCGCACCTTGGCTCGGCCGCGACGTTCGGGATTATGGCAACTTCCGCAATCACCAACACCGGCGCAGCCACTATGGTAAACGGTGATGTGTCACTGGATCCTGGTACTTCCAACGGTTTACTGCCGGTACAGGTGAACGGCACGATACATATTAATGATACTGTATCAGCACAGGCCAGAGCCGATCTGTTGATTGCGTATAACTATTACAAAAACCTGCCACCGGGAGTTACCATCTCTGGCGGTGCAGATCTGGGAGCACTGTATCCATTGGGCATTCCTCCAGGGACCTACACATCAGGCAGCACAATGCTGGTTTCGACACCTCTTGTTCTCGACGCAGGCGGCAACGCCAATGCCGTATGGGTATTCCAGATAGGCTCTTCGCTGACTACAGGATCCAGTGTCTCGCTGAAAAACGGTGCTCAGGCCAAGAACGTATTTTGGGTTCCAACCCTTGATGCAACAGTCGGCGTTGGCACTATTTTTTACGGAACCATCGTGTCCGGCAGGGATGTTACTGCTGTGACCGGCGCTACAATCAATGGCAGAATTTTGGCCGGAGCAACTCTTGCCGGAACAATTGCTTTGCAGACAACTACTATAAACGTACCTGCACAGTAAGAGAGTCGCTGGAGATGCCGGATGCCCCCGCAGTACTGTGCTGCGGGGGGCACCCGTGATTAAAAAACCTAACTGATTCAAACAATATAGAGGAGGCATTAAAATGAAAAAGATATTGAAGGGTACATTGACAAGTTTACTGCTTGTCTCCCTCGCGACCCCCGGCTTTGCCGAGAACCGGAAAGGGGCAGCCACCGTATCGCCATTCGTCGGCGGCTATGTGCTGGACAAAGATCAGCACGAGGAGAGTCGCCCGATTTTCGGTCTGCGCGCCGGCTACAATTTTACCCAAAACATCGGGGCGGAAGCCATGTTCGGTTACAGCCTTACCGAAACGAAGCTGGGGTACGGGTCCAAGGAGACCGACATGTATCGCTACGGGGTAGACCTGCTGTACCATTTCATGCCGGACAGTAACTTCGTGCCGTTCATTGCCGTTGGCGGCGGCGGTACCAACTTCAATACACCGAATACTCCCAGTGCCAAGAGCCACTACGCCGGGCTGGTCGATTATGGTGGCGGGGTCAAATATTCAGTCACTCCCGACATAGCCCTCCGGGGTGACGTGCGGCACGTAATTCTTGTTCACGACCTTGGCGACAACAATTTTGAATACTCGGCCGGCCTGACCTTCCAGTTCGGCGGGGAGAGGAAAGCGGTCGCGGCACTAGTAGAGCCCGCGGCACCAGCAGCACCCATAGCACCTGCAGCACCCGTAGCACCCGCGGATACCACGCCACCGACTGTGACGTTCACCTCCCCTGTTAATGGTGCCCCGGCTGCTCCTGTGAGCCAGAATGTCAGCGCTGCCTTCAGTGAGCCGATGGATTCGGCAACGATCACCGCAGCAACATTTACTCTAAAACAGGGAAAAACGCCCGTTTCAGGCAGGGTGACATCCTCTGCTTCAAACGCAATCTTTACGCCGGCAAGAAATCTTGAAAAAGGCAAGGTTTATACCGCCACGGTTACTACCGGAGCCAAGGACCTGGCAGGCAATGCGCTGAAACACGACTATGTGTGGAAGTTTACGGCGTTTGCGGAGCCGAGGGTCATCGGGTGCCTGACTACGCTCGGTAATTCGCATTTTGAATTCAATAGTGTGGAGATTAGCCGGGACGGCAAGACAGTGCTTGACAATAATGCCTTAATTCTGAAAAACGACCCCAAAATGATGATCCGTATTGCAGGGTATACTTCCGCTGCCGGTTCAGATGAGTATAACCAGAAGCTGAGCGAAAGAAGAGCGCAGTCTGTCAAGGATTACCTCGTAAAAACCGGCGGCATCGATGCAGACAGAATCAGCACAATCGGCTACGGCGAGAAGAACCCCGCACAGCGTGAAGCAAATCCTTCTGACAAATTGTCAGCGGCAGCTCTCGCCAACATGAGAGTGGTTGTCGAGATCGTCGAATAATAGTACTGGCCGAACACGGCAACGATAGGCAGAAGGCGTACCGATGACACTGCACGGTTGGTTGTGTGGGAAAGCGTGCCGTCGAAGGAAATAAGATCAAGAAGCCCGCAGTCAGTAATGTTTGTGGGCTTCTTGATTTTTAAAGCGGTGCTGGCAAAGTCCGCTGATACCTGGTGTGGATGAATAAAAAAAAGCGCAGAACTTGTAATTTACTCATTGCACATTACAATTGTTTCAAGTTCGTTGGATGTAAATGGAGACGATGACACTAAATGTATTTTTTATGAAATCTAAAAAGGAGGAGGTGAGACAGCCGAAAGCAAATTGACCTCAGGTAGAGGGTCGCACCAATCAGGAGAAGTCATGCAGTTGTTGTAATTATTTTATGCCACTATGGAAAAGGAGAAGGACACATGATTAAGAAAAAAATCGCACTGCTCGTCGCCACGTCGCTGCTGGCTATCGCATCCGTTGCCTCTGCTGCCAACAAGGCAGGGACAGTCTCGGTTACGCCGGTTATCGGTGGATACCTGTTCGACGGCAAGCAACATCTGGATGCAAATGTCATGTACGGGGCAAGAGTTGGCTACAATTTCACCGATGCACTCGGTATTGAAGCGCTCTTTGATTATTCGCATAACAATGAATCAACGCTCGGTCCGAAGCCGGGTATTTCCATGTACCGTTATGGCGGAGAATTGCTGTACCATTTTATTCCCGACAGCAGATTAGTTCCATATATTGCCGCTGGTTATGCCGCAGTGAATTTTGACGGCAATAATGATGGCATCTCCGACAAGGGCTATAAAAGGACGCGTGGTGCCTTTGATTATGGTGTTGGCGCCAAATTGTTCCTGACCGACAACATTGCCTTGAGGGGTGATGTGCGCCATATTATTTACAAATATGACCGGACCTATAGTAATTTTGAATCTACCGTCGGGGTCTATTTTGCATTCGGCGGTGCCGAGGCTGCTGTTAAACCGGTTGAGCCTGTCACCGAGCCCGTTGCCGAGCCTGCACCGGTTGTAAAGCCGGTTGAGCCGCCTATGGATTCTGACAATGACGGCGTGCCCGATACACTCGACAAATGCCCCGGCACCCCTGCCGGTGTTGCCGTTGGTGCCGATGGTTGCCCACTTGATACAGACGGTGACGGTGTTGCTGATTATCTCGACAAATGTCCCGGCACCCCGGCTGGCGTTGCCGTTGGAACGGATGGCTGCCCACTTGATTCCGACAATGACAGCGTCCCCGATTATCTCGATAAATGCCCTGGTACACCTGCCGGCGTAAAGGTCGACATAAATGGCTGCCCGCTTGACACCGATGGCGACGGTGTTCCCGATTATCTCGATAAGTGCCCCGGCACTCCTGTTGGCGAAAAGGTTAACACGGATGGCTGTCACAAGGTTGCGGTTGAAGCTGCGAAGAAATTTTGCAGCAAGCCGGTTGTGTTGAAAATTAATTTTGACACCAACAAGGCTGTTGTTAAACCTCAGTACTATGACGAACTGAAAACCGTTGGCGATTTCCTTACGTATTTTCCCAAGGCCAAGGGCGAAATATCGGGTTACACCGACAGCAGCGGCTCCAAGGCAATAAACAAGCCCCTTTCTCAGGCCCGTGCTGACAGTGTTAAAAAGTTCATCGTTGATACATTCGGCATAGATGCCGCTCGTATTGCCAGTAAAGGTTACGGTTCCGCAAAACCGGTGGCCAGCAACAAAACCAAGGCCGGCAGAGCTAAAAACCGTCGTATCGAGGCAAACTTCACCTGCGAGTAGTATAAAATATCGTACGTAAAGCAGGCAGTCACACCAACGCCCTTCCGGAACATCCCGGGAGGGCGTTGTCACGTGTATGCTTTTAATTGCTCTTTATGCTCGACGGGCCTGTGTTGATCGCAGGCGTCTCAAAACAAACACGCCATAACTCGCAGAACATTCGTTTTCTTGTGAACCACCATATCTGATGGTTGTGTTAAATGCGGTGGCAGTCCGTTGCGGTTTCCTCTCGTGCATCTGTGTTTCGGGCTCCATCTTACCTTGCACAATCAGCAAGTTATCCCCCTCAGAATATGCAGATATGCCCTTGGCATGATTGATGTAATACTCCTACCGTTATCAATGAACGGCAGGGCATTGGCACAGACTGCGGTAATATTGGCTCAAAGTACCGTTACTAAACCGTAGTAAAAAACAAACGAAACATCAACCAGACAAGGAGAATCAAACAATGAAAAAACTCATCGTGGTAGCATGCCTCGCAACAACAGTTTCTCTGACCGCAGGAACGGCAATGGCGGACAGCATCAAGGGTAGAGTCGGCGTGACCGGCAAAATCGGCGTCTTGATCCCGGCCGATAACAAGTCGGATTTTTACACCAACAAGACCGATGCCGGTTTTATCGGTGGCGGAGGCTTTATCTACGGCATTGACGATCACTTCGCAGCAGAGCTCGATGTGACGCGGTCCTCTTTCGGTTCCGAGACCGGTGATTTCGGTGTTACCAACGTCTCACTCGGCGGTCAGTACCGTTTCGCGCTTACCCAGCACCAGTTGGTTCCGTATCTCGGGGCCGGACTGGACATACTTGTCAGTGACTATGACCCAAATGATGGACAAAGCCGCAATGTCGACACGACGGTAGGGGTGCACGGAAGTGCCGGCATCGATTACTTCCTGCAAAGAAATCTGGCCCTGACCGCAGAGGCAAAGCTGGTCGTAGCCCCCGATACCAGTATAACCGACCAGTCTGGCGCCCACAGAGGCGATTTTGATCCGACGAGTTTTTCCAGTACTGCCGGTATCCGTTTTTTCTTTAATTAGTCCTCTCAGGGGGGCACCGCTTCATATTGTGTCACCGTAACCGAAACAATACAGGGAGATAGCCGAATCAGGCTATCCCCCTGTTTCTTCGCATGGCGTGCCGATGCGGATGTCGCAACAAGAGCGCTAACCTGGGCTCCGTACGTGCGTCTCCCGTGCCGTTCATACCTATCGCAATAATGTTGGATGTTCCTCTTGTTTGTGGCCGCCATATGTGACGACTTCGCCACATATGGCGGCCACCAGTAATGATTATCTTTTTTGGCCCGACGAGGCATTTTTTTAATATACCCTGCGTAATCAGCATGTTATATTGACGTGATTTGCAATTCTTTCTTGGCACGCTAGTTGTAGTATTTAGTTTACTAACACGAACACGTGTTACCTCCATGTAGTTGCCGGGCGGTTCGCCGCCCGGTCTTTTTAACACCGAAGCTATGGAGGCGTGCCAAGCTGATGGTCGTCGCCGTCATAATGGCCTGTTGCATTGAGACAACCAGGCCGGAAAAGAACATTTTCCCGACAAAAAGTATCTACCAGTTAAAAAAAGGAGCCGTAATGCGTACAAAGCCCATTCTTACCCCGCTGTCCCCGATAAACAGGATACATACGATAACGAAGTTGTTTTCTTCCGGAAAAGCGCAGAGAATAACTTTCAGTGCACTGTTGCTGTCCGCTGCCGTCATGACCGTAAACCTCAATGATGCCCATGCCGGGTTTCCCCTGCCGCCCGGCCTTCCAGCCCCTCCCGGTGTGAGTGTCAATATTAATGGTTATCTGCCGCCACCGCCAGGGGTCCATGTCCGGATCGACTCAGGCCGTCCGTACTATATGGAAAGAGATCGCCGCGTGTATATGGAAAGGGATCGCCGCGGCAAGCACTACAAAAAAAACAAACATCACGAGGACCGTGGTCGCAAGAAAGGACATTACAAGTAAAAGAGCTGCAACCATGAGAAACAACCAATTTAACAAGGAGCTGAAATGCGTAAAAAATTACTTATTTCCCTGCTGATACTGGCAGCTGTCACCATAACGTTTGGTCTTAATGAGGCCAATGCCGGTTTTCCTTTTCTGCCGGGTCTTCCTGCCCCTCCCGGTGTGAGTGTCAATATTGACGGTTACCTGCCGCCACCGCCAGGGGTACATGTCCGGATCGATTCAGGCCGCCCGTACTATGTGGAAAGAGATCGACGCGTGTATATGAGGGAAAGACCTCGGTACTATAAAAAAAGACACTATAGAAGAGAATACAGAGACGACGAGGATCATGATCGAGGTCGCAGACACGGACACGGACATGGCAGGCATGACGATTAGGATTCAGGCAGTCTGAGCCGTGAGCCCCATTCCCCGTTTCCGGCCCCGTTAACCAAGATGGAGGATAATATGCAGAAAATACGCTTCGGATTAATTGTAGTATGGATGCTTTTGTGCTCGGTGACTTTTGCCTCGGCCGACGTGAACATCGGTATCGGGTTCCCCTCCGTAAGCATCGGGATTAACCTGCCGCTGTTCCCGCAGCTTGTCCCGGTTCCGGGCTATCCGGTCTACTACGCGCCGCGGGTAGATGCCAATTATTTCTTTTACGACGGCATGTATTGGGTATACCAGGACAATAATTGGTATGCGAGTTCATGGTATAATGGCCCGTGGAGTTTTGTGGATCCGGAGGTCGTGCCGCTGTTCATCCTGCGTGTCCCGGTGCGTTACTATCGGCAGCCTCCCGTGTACTTTCGCGGGTGGCAGTCGAATGCACCGCCCCGCTGGGGTCAGCACTGGGGGCACCAATGGGAACAACGTCGCGGCGGATGGGATCGGTGGAATCACAGTGCCATTCCCGCGCGAGCCCCCCTGCCTGTCTACCAGCGGAAGTTTACAGGAAACCGCTATCCTCGTGCGGTGGAGCAGCAGCATGAACTGCGCAGCAAGAATTACCGTTACCAACCGCATAACCCGATAATCCGCCAGCAGTTTAAGCAGCCGGCCGGACCAAAAGGGCCGGCACCTGCACAGCGGGGCAGGCACGAAGCGCCGCCGGCAAGAAATCAAAGGCCGCAGGAGCTTCAACGTTCCATGCCGCACCAGCAGGGTGCTCCGGCTGGTCCGCATACGCAGCCGCCGCAACGAGGTGGTGAGCACGTGCAACAATCCGCCCCGGTCCACGCGCCTCCTCAGCAGCGAGGCCCGGCACCTCAAGTCCGGAAGCAGCAGCCGCCGGCAGCACAGCAGCAACGACCGCAGCGACAGCCCGCTGCTGCGCAGCATGGGCAGCAGGCGCCAAGGGCGCAAGGACAGGAACAAAGACCGCAGGGCCGGGGAGGGGCGCAGGAGCCTGGCCGAGGCCGCGGGCAGGAGCAGAACAAGGATGAAGAACGAGGCCGGGGCCGCAATAATTAACCGGAATTGTTCATTGACCTGACTCCAATAATTACGTGAGTGGACGACAGATGATTTCTACCAAAAAACGAGGAATACATCTCTAACATACGAAAAACTCGTCATTGCCGCGCAGGTCGGCATGACGAGTTTTTTTATATGCAATTATGCTATTCGACATGCGCTCGTGTAATGGTAGACTATAGACAACACCATGTCAGATCCCGTCTGACAGAAGCATAAATCGTAGGAGTATTCAATGCAGACTTTGATGGATCTATTCGGTACGTTTGAAGCGCTGGGCGATAAAACCGCTTTTGTGGACCGCACCGGTGTACGACGAATCGTGGTTTCCTATCGGCAATTCCACGATAGTGCTCTGAAGATGGCAAACCTCCTGGCGCAAAGCGGCGTGGAACCGGGGGACAGGGTGCTGATCTGGGGGCCCAACTCTTCCTGGTGGGGGGTAGCCTATTGGGGCATAATCATCCGCGGTGCAGTCGCCGTTCCGGTTGACTTCATGTCCGATCTGGCACGTGCGGAATCCATCCGCACTCTCACGAAAGCCAAAGTTGTCCTGCAGAGCCGCTTCAAACCGGAGCGGATGACCGGAGCGGTTTCGATGCTGCTGGAAGACCTTTCGTACCTGCTCGAAGATATTCAGCCGATCAGCGGGCTTGCATCCCCTGCACCGGAAGATACTGCGCAGCTTATCTATACTTCCGGTACAACCGGAAATCCGAAAGGGGTCATTCTTACCCACAAAAACCTGGTCGCCAACATGACCCAGATAAACCGGCAGGTCCCGATCATTACCCCCGAGTTCAGTTTTCTCTCCCTGCTCCCGTTGTCCCACATGTTCGAACAGATGGGCGGTTTCTTTACGCCGCTCTATCGTGGTGCGGCGGTCGTGTATCTGCGCACTCTCAAGCCCTCTGCGATCATGGACGCGCTGCGCGAGGAGGATATCTACGTCATCATGTCCGTTCCCCGCCTCATGCAACTGCTTAAAACGACCATCGAGCGGGAACTTGATGATAAACACCTCTCCGGTCTGTTCCGGTGGTTATCGCAGCTCGCGAATAAACTGCCGAAAGAATTGCGCCGGATACTCTTTTTTCCGGTACAGAGTAAATTTGGCCGCAACTTTGCTCTCTTTGTCTCAGGAGGCGCCCCTCTGGATCCGGAGGTTTTTAATTTCTGGAGTAACATGGGTTTCACGGTTTTGGAGGGGTATGGACTTACCGAAACCTCGCCGGTGCTCTGCGTCAACACCATCGAGCGTCAGGTAGCAGGTTCGGTTGGCCCTCCTCTGCCGGGAGTTGAGATAAAGATCGAGGGGAAGGAAGTTCTGGCGCGCGGGGACAATGTCTTTCCCGGCTATTACGAGAACGAACAGGCAAGCCACGATGCCTTTACGGGTGACGGCTGGTTCCGTACCGGCGATCTCGGAGAGATCGGCCCGGACGGCTGGCTCGTCATCAAGGGGCGGGAAAAAGAGCTGATTGTTACCGGCTCGGGGGTTAATGTCTATCCGGACGAACTGGAAGCGGTGCTGAACAAAATCGCCGGAGTGAAAGAGTCGTGCGTCATCGGCCTCGAAAGGGGAGGGGGGGAAGAGGTTCATGCCGTGCTACTCCTGGATGAAAGCGGCATCGCCCCTGAAGAGATCATCGGTCAGGCAAACAGCCATCTGGACACGATGCAACAGATTACCGGTTACACCGTCTGGAAGGAACCTGAATTTCCCAAGACCACGACACTTAAAATCAAAAAGTTCGCGGTAAAGGAGGAGGTTAAAAAAGGACCGGAAGAGAGTGACACAACTGCTACCCGGGACAGCCTGCTTAAGCTGCTCGCCAAGGTGACCGGTGTCAGCACCGCGCAGATCCGCGATGAATCGCTGCTTGTGGCCGATCTGGGCCTTACCTCCATTGATCGGGTCGAACTGGTCAGTTTCCTGGAACAGGAATACCGCCTCGATATCGAGGACTCCCAAATCGGACCGGAGACGCGCGTCTCTGACCTGCGCCGGATTATCGCAAAACGGGAAAAGCTGGCCAGGCACGACCATTTCCGTTTCTGGACCAATGCCCGTTTTTTCAGGGGACTGCGAATGGTCTGGGACGCCGTATTTCACGGCCCCTTGTTCCGAAGCTTCACTACACTCGAAGTGAGAGGTGTTGAACATTTAAAAAAACTGGATGGGCCGGTTTTTTTCGTGGCCAACCATTTAAGTTATCTGGACCAGCCTGCTATCATGTTTGCGCTCCCGCCGAAGATCCGCGCCGTAACCGCAACTGCTGCCTGGGAAGAATTCTTCTTCGGAGAGTACCATGGGATCGATCGGTTTTTGAGGCGTTTAAGCTACGAGTACGGCACAGTGCTGTTCAACCTCTTTCCTTTGCCGCAGTCGCGAGGATTCAGCGGTTCACTGAGATTCATGGGGCGACTCGCCGATGCCGGCATAAATATCATGATCTTCCCTGAAGGGGGGCATTCCAGAGACGGCAACATGCAACCTTTCCAGTTGGGGTTGGGAATCATGGTCAAGGAGTTGGCCATCCCGGTAGTGCCGGTAAAAGTCAGCGGAACAGACTACGTACTTCCGCATGAGGCACACATTCCCACACGGGGCACAGTTACGGTAACGTTCGGTGAACCGTTGCATTTTCGCTTCGAGGAACCGGTAGAGATTGTGGAACTGACGCGCCAGGCGATAGAAAAGCTCTGATCCGTCTTTGGTGCATGATTGACCGGAAATATATTGAATAAGGAGGCTCATCATGTCGTACTGTTTTAGTAAAAAGGTAGCTTTTAGTTTCGATGAAGCAATCGTGAGGGTAACGGAAGAGCTGAAAAAGGAAGGGTTCGGGATTCTCACGGAAATTGATGTCACCGCCACCTTGAAAAAGAAATTAAATGTCGATTTTCGAAACTATAGAATTCTTGGCGCCTGCAATCCCTCTTTTGCCTACAAAGCGGTACAGTTAGAGCCCCACATTGGCATCATGCTGCCCTGCAATGTCATTGTTCAGGAATTTGATGATGGGAACGTCGAGGTGGCTGCCGTGGACCCGTTTGCCTCGATGCAGGCGATACAAAACAAAGAACTGCAGGGCATTGCCGAAGAGGTCCAGTTGAAATTAAAAAAGGTGATTGAGCAATTGTAACAACGACCGCAGCAAATTCTCTATTTGAGGAAATCATGAAAAACATCAAACTTGCAGGTTGCTGCACATGAATACCGGGTCGATCTCACTTTCCTACCGCCGTTATGCCTTGGGGCTTCTTCTGGCGGTGAACCTGCTTAACTACATTGACCGACAGGTACTGTTCGCGGTGTTTCCGCTGATAAAGGTCGATCTGCATCTCTCCGATACGGCGCTGGGGTTTCTCGGGAGTGCTTTCATGCTCAGCTATCTGCTCATCGCCCCGCTCTTCGGCTGGCTGGGCGACCGCTGGAGTCGGACCAAGCTCGCTTCCGGAGGCCTCGTTGTCTGGAGCATGGCCACGGCCCTGGCCGGCTTTGCTCCCGGATACAGGACTCTGCTGGCCGCCCGTGCCACCGTCGGGGTAGGTGAGGCGAGTTTCGGCACGGTATCGCCCGGCCTCATCTCCGATTACTTTCCGAAGGAGCGTCGCGGCCGGATCCTTGCCTGGTTCTATGTTGCCATTCCGGTCGGCAGTGCGCTCGGCTATCTTCTCGGCGGGGTGCTGGGGCAGACGTACGGCTGGCATGCCGCTTTTCTGCTGGTCGGTGTGCCGGGTCTGCTGCTGGCTATTCCGATCGCGCTGTTGCGCACTCCTCCTCGCGGTGGTGATGACGTGGTGCCGCGGGGCATAAAAGAAGCGGCTTCTGCCGGATATGCAGCCCTGTTCAGAAACCGTTCGTTCGTCTGCAATACCCTCGCGATGGCGGCAATGACCTTCGCTATTGGGGGGCTTGCCCAATGGCTCCCCTCTTTCCTGAACCGCGTCCATTCTCTCGATGTGGCACAGGCGAATACCCTTTTCGGCGCGACCACGGTGCTGGCGGGGATATTGGGTACCCTGGCCGGAGGCTGGCTCGGCGACCGCTGGCAAAAAAAGAACGGCAAAGGTTACCTGCTGGTCTCCGGGTGGGGTTTCCTGATCGGTTCTCCTTTCGCCGTCTGGGCCATACTCGCCCCCGGGCTTGCCGGCTGCATAGCTGCAATTTTTATTGCTGAATTTTTTCTTTTTCTCAACACCGGACCGCTCAACACTGTCATAATTAATGTCACTAATCCGGCTGTGCGCGCCATGGCCTTTGCGGTCAATATCTTTTTTATCCATGCCCTGGGCGATGCAATCTCTCCATCCATCCTCGGCTGGCTGTCCGACCAGTGGGGTCTGCGTAGCGCCCTTCTGATTACTCCGGGTGCCATGGCGCTGGCTGGTCTATTATGTTTCATCTGTGGCAGGTTCGTGGTACAGGATATGGCCCAGGTGGAGGGATGATGACCACTTGACCGGCATACAAAAATTACCACCAAGCTCAAGGAGTTCTGTAATGAAATGTATTCACCTGTGTATCCTCGCCTCCACTCTTTTATTTCTCTGCTCATGCACCCTGTTCGGCGCACGGAATTCAGCTCCGACTCCTGTTGTGTACAGCCCCACGCCGCTGGTCGTACCGGTCGGAAAAAACTGGCAGGTAATCGAGGAAGCCCCTAAACTAAGCGACGGGAAGCGTCTTCCCTTCCAGACGGAACAGTCCGTACAGCCAGCGGGAGCACGGCCTGTTTCGCCTACTAATCGCACGCTTGAAACGCCGCATTGACCGGCTGTCATCTGTTTGTTGAAGATGCATGGTAAATCATCGTAAAGCTCTGATTGCAGAAAGTCGGGGTCTTATGGAAGAGGCAAAATTGAGGTTAGGTTACATATTGAGTTAGAAGGAGGAATCATCATGATGTACCTGAAATTGCTGCTCATAGCCTGTCTCGTCATGCTGCCCCTGTCAGGCCTTGCGGCAGATGGCGGCTACGGTTACCCGATCCCGGGATCGTATGAAGCCACCATCCTTGGGACTCCGGCAGCCCTCATGCCCACTTTTCCCGAAGAGATGCGCACCCGGCAACTGGTGCTTGATGTCATCCCGGACCGGAAAAAACCGCCGATCTTCTTTTATGACGAGGGGTTGCGCTGCACGTTTGCTTACCAGGAGAAGAAGGCGCCGCTGGTCTTTCTGATCGCCGGAGCGGGCAGCAGTGATCGGGCCCCCAAGCTTATGACCATGATGAAGGCTTTTTACCAGGCCGGCTTCCATGTAATTACCTTGCCGTCGCCGTCCCATGCCAATTTTATCATCTCAGCCTCCCAAAGCCGTGTCCCCGGTGACCTGACCGAAGACGCGGCTGACCTGTACCGTGCCATGGAGGTTGCCTGGAAGCAGGTGGCGGGCGATATAGAGGTGTCCTCTTTCAATCTGTGCGGATACAGCCTGGGAGCTACCCAGGCAGCCTTTGTCGCGAAGCTGGATAATGACCGCCGGGTCTTCAATTTCCGCAAGGTACTTATGATCAATCCTTCGGTAAGCCTCTACAGTTCGGTGACAAAGATCGAGGACCTTTTAACCAAGATCCCTGGAGGGCCCGATAAGCAGGGTGTTTTTTTTAACAGGATGTTGTCCAAGTTCACCCAGTTTTATCGCTATGGCAACTTCGTCTCCATCAATGATGATTTTCTCTATGCGATCTATGCTGAGCATCTCTTTACCCACGAGGAAACCGGCGGATTGATCGGGCTTACCTATCGCATCAATCTGGCCGGGATGATATTTACCTCTGACGTGATGACCAACAGCGGCTACGTCGTTCCTAAAAACCGGGTGCTGAGCCCCACGGATTCCACGTACGATTATTTTCTGGTTTCCACGCACTTGAGCTTTATCGATTATTTCAACGAGTATTTGTACCCTTACTTTCAAAAACAGCGTCCCGGGCTTACCAAACAGGCGTACATCGAATCTTTGAGTCTCAGGAGTATTGAGGGGTATCTGAAGTCGTCCGGCAAGTTCGGCGTGATGACCAACGAGAACGACTTTATTCTGTCCAAGCAGGAGCTTGACTACCTGCGGTATCTTTTTGGCGAGCGTACCAAGGTCTACCCGCGTGGCGGCCATCTAGGCAACCTCGAGTATAAAGACAACCTGACATATATGGTAGATTTCTTTAAATTGTAAGGAGGGCGCTACGATGACTGTTACCAGATATTCTGCTGGACTGACACTGACAAACAGAATTATTTTTAACGCACTGCCAACGATCGCCTTGATGCTGTCGTTGTCTCTTACCGGATGTGTTGCGAGCAGGGTGAATACCCAGGATGAAGTGCCCCCAATGCATTCGATAAGCGAGTACCGGGATCAGCGCTTTGCCGATGTGGCGGATCCCTGGGAACGGTTTAACCGGAATATGTATGATTTCAACTTTTATTTTGATAAATACTTCTTTCTCCCCGTGGTAAGCGGTTACGAGTTCATCACTCCCACTTTCCTCCAGAACCGCATCTCCGGTGTCTACAATAACCTCGGGGAAATCAAAAATCTTACCAACAGTGTGTTCCAGCTAAAAGGTACCGAGTCTGTGACGACACTCGGCCGTTTCGTGACGAACAGCACGGTGGGCCTTGGCGGCATGTTTGATCCGGCTACCAGTTTCGGGCTGAAACGGCATCCCGAGGATTTCGGCAAAACCCTTGGCTATTGGGGAGTTGGCTCCGGAGCATATCTGGTGCTGCCGATCTTTGGCCCATCATCCGTGCGCGACACGGGTGGTCTCGCGGTAGACACCGGCATCACATACGGGATATATACTGCCATAGACCCGTTTAAAAGCACCGGTAACAGCTTCGCCATAAGCTCTGGTATAACGGCTCTGGAGTTTATCGATGCGCGGCATCAGCAGAGTTTTCGCTATTATGAGAGCGGCTATCCATTCGAGTACTACATGGTTCGCTTTTTTTACCATGAGAAACGCGAAATTGAGTCCCGCAAACCTCTTCCGCTAAAGTGACGGCACCCGACATGGCTGCTGAAACTATTTTTTTAGCGCCGAGGCGTTGACGCATTATTTTTAGGATTAGTGCGTATTATGGTTGACGATTTATTATTATGCTCTATTATTTAAGCGAAATTTCGCATGAATAGTGGCGGGAGTGCAGAATATCATATAATTCTAAGGAGGCAGAGATGGCGTTACGAGTTGCAATCAACGGATTTGGCAGAATCGGAAGAATGGTGCTGAGAGCGGCAAGCAAAGACAAAAATATTGAATTTGTGGCGATAAATGACCTTACCGATGCAGCTACCCTGGCGCACCTTTTTAAGTATGATTCCGTACATGGCACCTTTCCCGGTACGGTTGAGGCAAAAGATAACCAGCTGATCGTCAACGGTAAGGCTATCAAAATCTATGCGGTTAAAAATCCGGCTGAACTGCCGTGGAAAAAAGACAAGATCGATGTTGTGCTTGAGTCTACCGGTCTTTTTACCTCCAAGGAAAAGGCTGAAATGCATATCCAGGCAGGCGCCAAGAAGGTTGTTATTTCAGCGCCGGCTACAAATGAGGATATTACAATTGTTATGGGTGTGAACGACCATCTGTATGATCCTAAAAAACACGTAATTATTTCCAATGCCTCCTGTACGACCAACTGTCTTGCTCCGGTTGCAAAGGTGCTGCTTGAAACATTTGGTATCGAGAAGGGATTGGTAACAACGGTCCACTCATATACCAATGATCAGAACATTCTTGATCTTCCTCATAAAGACCTGCGCCGGGCCAGGGCTGCCGCCATGTCAATGATCCCTACGACCACCGGTGCTGCCAAAGCAGTTTCTCTCGTGTTGCCGGAACTGAAAGGCAAGTTGGACGGCATGGCCATTCGTGTGCCGACTCCGAATGTTTCGGTTGTTGACCTGGTCGTAACATTGACGAAAAAAACTGATGCCGCCAAGGTGAACGCAGCGCTCAAAAAAGCATCCAAGGGGGCGCTCAAGGGTATTTTGGGATTTGAAGAGTCACCACTTGTTTCAATTGATTTCAATGGCAATCCGCTGTCCTCAATCGTTGACGCATCCTGCACAAAAGTAATCGGCGACACTATGGTAAAGGTTCTCTCGTGGTACGATAATGAGTGTGGATTTTCAAACCGTGTCGTTGACCTCTTCCGCTTGATCGCTTCAAAAAAATAATAGCAGATTGGAATGTATAAAAAAGAGGGGGGAATTTTCCCCCTCTTTTTTTGCAACGTATACTAGTCTTAAAAATCAGGAGGTGAACTGTGTCAATTCGTTATATTGATGAAATCAAGGATCTGAAGGGGAAAAAAGTTTTCATTCGTGTCGATTTTAACGTGCCCCAGGATGACAAGGGAACTATTACCGAGGATACTCGAATCGTCGGAGCGGTGCCAACGATAAAATACGTTCTGGAACAGGGCGCCAAAGTGGTGCTGGCTTCTCATCTCGGCCGCCCCAAGGGGGAGAAAAAAGCCAAATACAGTATGGCTCCTGCCACGGCACGTCTGTCTGAACTGCTGGGCAAGCCGGTGATACAGGCGCCTGACTGTTTCGGCCCGGATGTGGATACGCTGGTAAATGCCATGAAACCGGGTGAGGCGGTCATGCTTGAAAATGTCCGTTTTTATCCGGGTGAGGAAAAGAATGATCCTGACTTTGCCGCAAAACTCGCCAATGGCTGCGAAATTTATGTCAATGACGCTTTTGCCGTGTCACATCGTGCCCATGCCTCGGTTGAGGCTATTACCAGGCATATACCGGTTATAGCAGCGGGCTTTCTGATGAGAAATGAAATGACATTTTTTGACAAAGCTATGCAGAATCCGGTCAGACCACTGGTCGCAATATTGGGCGGTGCCAAGGTGTCAGGTAAGCTGGAGGTACTTGAAACGCTTATCAACAAGGTCGACAAAGTCGTCATCGGCGGTGGCATGGCCTTCACTTTTCTTAAGGCCATGGGATACAATGTCGGCAAATCGCTGGTAGAGGACGAATTGATTCCGACAGCGCGTACCATTATGGAAGCGGCTCGTTCCAAAGGGGTCATGTTTTATCTGCCGGTGGATTGTGTTGTCGCCAACGCCTTCGAGGCGAAGGCAACCAACTTTATTACCACGGCCCAGGAAATTCCAGCAGGTTGGATGGCTCTTGATATCGGACCGGCGACTACAACCTTATTTACAGAAACATTACGTGATGCTAAAACCGTCATCTGGAACGGCCCGATGGGCGTTTTTGAAATGGATGCTTTCTGCCGGGGAACATTTGCAATGGCGGAGGCCGTTGCCAATTGTTTTGCCACAACCATCATCGGCGGGGGTGATACGGATTCTGCCGTGCGCAAGGCCGGAGTGGAAAACCGGGTCAGC
>JABBNX010000003.1 GCA_019352135.1 Pseudomonadota bacterium | reverse complement strand
CTTCCGATCTGGTTTTGATTTTGTCTGTTACGTCATCGGTGAAATTGGTTTCGTTGATGGCGATTGCACCAGGGCGGGTCACAGACCGCGCCCCTACAACGTCAAAACATTTATTTTCTTCCCGCCATTTTTCGGTCAATTTCCCTTCAAAGGCATGTTTCAAAAGCGCCTGACGATACACCTTCAACTGCTCACGGGCGGTCTTCAGGTTCTCGATCCCCTTGTCCAGCTCGGAGAAAAGCTCCTCAATTTTGGTGACGATGCGGCGTTGTTCGAGGAGGGGGTGTAGGGGGATAGATATACTTGCAACGTCACCTCTTCGTACTGATGGAACTGCCGTAGCTACAGCAAACTCACCAAAATCTTTGGTAGTCAGGAAAAAATAGAAATAATCGCCATTTATACAACGCGAATCAGGAACGATTCCCATCACATTGTTATCGAAAATCATTTCTCGACTGGTAATTACACGATAGTTGTTTTTAAGAGCCTCGCCAATCTTCGGGAAAACAATAGTCCCCTTTGGAAAAGATTTAGCCTTTATTTTAACTCTGATATCCTCAGAAATATAATTGTCAGCACTATTCATTGTTTTGTGACCTGCACGAAACGCTTTTGAAATAGTACCAACTTTGGCAAAAGGATACTCGCCAGTTAATTCTCCCTGATACTCTTTTGGAAAACCTGAGCCTGAGAGAATCTCCGCTGCAACCGAATTAACATCGGATTTCACCCACCCAACCGGCAAATCTGTTTTCTCAAAATCCTTCATCCCGCCGCCAATCCATCATTCATTTGGTTTTCGTAGGGGCGCGGTCTGTGACCCGCCCTTGTTGCAATAACCACCATATTTGCCATGTGCGACCTAAAAACCCGCCAGCCTTTGATCTTGCCTTTGACGTTTTTCCTGAAATTGCTACCTATATGTCTATCGCAACTAGGGCGGGTCTGAGACCGCGCCCCTACACAACCTGAACTGCTGAAATCGGACGGGTCTGAGACCGCGCCCCTACATCATCCACCATCCGTTACGTTCGCGGGGTTTTCCTTATCCAATTCCCATTTCATCGGATTATTGACGATGTATTCCCGCGCTTTTGACAAATCGTCTTCGTTGCGTATCACCCGCTCGAAATAATTCCGCTGCCACATGGGGCAACCCGGATTGACGCGCAACTGATTGACTCGTTTTGCAGAAAATGATTTGAATGCCCGCACGATTTCCGGGAATCCATGCCGTTTTGGTGATATTTCTACCGCCGCATTTAAAACCACAATACCATGCACATGATTCGGCATGATTACAAATTGATCCAATTCAACATGGCTGTAATGTTTGGGTAAATCATCCCACGCATCCTGTGCGATCATCCCGATTTCATTCAACTGCATTTCGCCATCCACCACGTCACCGAACAGGCATTCCCGCTGAAACGCGCAGATGGTCACAAAATATGCTCCACCCTCGGCATAATTGTATTCCTTCAACCGAATTGATCTACGATGATGAATGTCCGGATTGAATGTCATTTCATCTCTGTAGGGGCGCGGTCTGTGACCCGCCCGCCTTTGATCCTGGTCTTAACGATGCAATATCCAATATTTTTGTCTATTGCAACCAGGGCGGGTCTGAGACCACGCCCCTACGACGTCAAAAGCTCTCATGCAGCCAACACCTCATTCAACTCATCCAGCAAGCCATCCACCCGGTCGCCAAACAACTGACACACCTTCCCCAATCCGCCCTGGGCGTCAAACGGAGCCATCTCCAGATCGTCGCGCTCAATGTGAAACGAACCGGTGACATGGTCGCGAATCATGCGCAGCCATGCCATCTGCTCTTCGTTGAACTTCTCCGTCGTCCCGGCATGGCGCTTCATGATCCAGTTCTGGAAATTGCGACGCACAACATCGTCATAGAGCGCCAGCTTGCCGTCCAGACCGCAGACACGGAGGATCAGCGCCACCAATGCGGTCAGCTCGCCGGTCGGTTGCTTTCCCTGGTAATCATCCAAACGGCTGTACGCCTGCCAGACCCGCAACGGCGCCAACTTGGGACGATCACTCTTCAGCTGCTCCAGCACCTGCCGTATCATCGCAAAGGTCACTTCACGCCGCCGGTACGGCTGATCGAAAAAGATCGTCAGAGCTTCGATGGCATCTTTATGCTCGCGCAGATACCCGGCAAACTCATCCGCCAGAGCCTGCGCGTTGACAGCCGCATCCTTGTCCCATTCGGCTCGCTGGAGATGATCCAGATTGTCGTGATCAATGGTCTGTTCCTTATCGCGCCGGATGCTCTCCAGCAGGTTCACCAGTTCGCCGGTGAAGACCTTGGCAGCCTCGCCCACAAGCAGTTCCTGCGCCTTGTTGCGGCAGGCATCTCCGGGGTCGGTTCCGTTTAGCTGGCCGGCCAGTTCCAGTGCCTTTATTTCAATAATGTCTGCATCGATGGCGGCTAACAGATTGCCGACGATGGCAGTAAGCTCAACCCCGCCAGCCGCCAAAGCGACTCGCTGCTGTTCTTCCGCTGTGAGCTGTTTGTTGAGCCTGGCCAGACGCCCGGCCAGCGATGCCACCGTATCTTCATCATGAACGCCCATCATCACGCCCATAGCCAGATCCTTCAGCGGCACGGTCGGCTTGGTGATCAGCGGCTGGCTGGCGGTTTTCAGGGATTTGGTGACCCCGATGGCATCCACAATGACATAGTGGGTTTTGGCCGTCATGGCCGAAGGGGTGACTTTTCTCAAGTCGTCCATGTCGAGGGTGCGGGTACCGCGCCCTTTCATCTGTTCGAAGTAGTTGCGACTCTTCACATCCCGCATGAACAGCAGGCATTCAAGCGGTTTTACATCGGTGCCGGTAGCAATCATATCCACGGTGACGGCGATGCGCGGATGATAGTCGTTACGAAACTGGGCCAGAACTGATTTTGGGTCTTCCTCAGTCTTGTAGGTAAGCTTTTTACAGAAGGCGTTCCCCTCGCCGAACTCTTCACGCACGATTTGAATGATGTCATCGGCATGGCTGTCGGTTTTGGCAAAGATCAAGGTTTTCGGCACCTCACGGCGACCGGGGAAAATTTCCGGCAGATTGTCACGGAAAGCACGGATGACGGTGCGGATCTGATCCGGGTTGACGATGTCCTGGTCGAGTTGCTTTGAGGAATAGACAACATCTTCGTCCTGCAGTTCCCAGCGTTTCCGGCGCGTCAGCTTCTCCCGCTTTTCCACCTGCTGCCGTGTCTTGATTCGGGCACCCTTGCCGGTCACCTCGGTTTCAATGACGTAGACCTCATTACCGACGTTCACTCCATCAGCAACAGCTTTTTCATGGCTATAATCACTAACCACGTTCTTTTTGAAAAAGCCGTAGGTGCGGTTGTCAGGGGTGGCGGTCAGGCCGATCAGGCTGGCGTCAAAGTAATCAAGCACCTGTTGCCAGATGTTGTAGATGGAGCGGTGACATTCGTCGATGAAGATAAAGTCAAAAAACTCGGGCGGCACTTTTTCGTTATACACCACCGGCAGCGGTTCCTTGGGCAGTACCAGTTCCGCCGGATTGATTTCTTCCGTTGCTTCGTCCAGTTCCTTATCCTTCAAAATAGAGTACAGCCGCTGGATAGTGCTGATGCAAACCTGGCTATCCTTGGCGATGAATGATGATTTGAGGCGCTGCACGTTGTACAGCTCAGTAAATTTGCGGTTATCGTCAAGCGGCACAAAGGACATCATCTCCTGCTCGGCCTGCTCCCCCAGGTTTTTGGTGTCCACCAGAAAGAGGATACGCTTATTGTTGGCATACTTGAGCAGGCGATACATGGCAGTGATGGCGGTGTAAGTCTTGCCCGCGCCGGTTGCCATCTGGATCAGTGCCCGTGGCCGATCAGCTTTGAATGATATTTCAAGATTGGTGATCGCAATTTCCTGGCAGTCGCGTAAACCGAGTTCTTTGGCGGGGATTTTCTGCGGGTTGAGTGACGGAATCTGTTGCAAACGCGCACGCAGAGCGTCTGCCTGCGTGAGCCATTCTTTCAGGGTTTCAGGGCGATGAAAATTAAACAGCTCGCGGGAGCGGGGATGCGGGTCACGCTGGTCGGTGAAGCGGGTGATGATGCCGGTGCTCTCATACAGAAATGGCAAAGGTTCTTTATTGTTTACCCATTTCAACCGGGCTGCCGCGTATCCCTCAGTCTGCGGTTCATGGGCGGTCAGACGCTGCCCTTCTTCTTCACGCTTGGCCTCAATAACCCCGACAGCTTTTTTATCGACAAACAACACATAATCTGCCGGACCGATATCGGTTTGATACTCGCGTACCGCCTGACCGAGACCAATATTCAAGTCTATCTTTTTCTTGTGCTGAACCTGCCAACCCGCCTGTTTCAACAGGGCGTCGATAGAATCACGCGCTTTTTGTTCGGGGTTCTGGTTTTCAGTCATGGTGGTGTTATCTCCCATCACATTTACAGCCACATGTATACACCACACCCCGCCACACGCGCCACCATTTTAACCTCGCCTATTCGCTTAAATCAAAAAGCCACCCAATCAGACAAACACTGAACTAGGCGGCTTTGTAATGTTTCAAACGACGTGAATTAACCAACCATTACAACAAACTCTCCCCGGTCATCTCCTGCGGCTGCGCCAGCCCCAGCATTTTCAGCATGGTCGGGGCAATATCGGCAAGCCGTCCTCCCTCACGCAGGGTAATACCCATGCGGCTGTCATCCACCAGCACGAGCCAGACCGGATTAGTGGTATGGGCGGTGAACGGTTCGCCGTTTTCATCCTGCATCTGCTCGGCGTTGCCGTGGTCGGCGGTGATCAGCACTGCGCCACCCATATCCCGCACCGTGGCAACAATCTTACCGACACAGGCATCCACCGCCTCTACCGCCTTGATTGCCGCCGCCTCGATCCCGGTGTGACCAACCATGTCGCAGTTGGCAAAATTGAGAATGATGACGTCGTACGTGCCGCTCTCCAGCCGTGCCAGCAACTCGTCGGTCACCTTATAGGCGCTCATCTCCGGCTTCTGGTCGTAGGTGGCAACCTCTTTCGGTGACGGGATCAGGGCGCGATCCTCGCCCGTAAAAGGAATTTCCATCCCCCCGTTAAAGAAAAAAGTAACGTGGGCGTATTTCTCGGTTTCGGCAATGCGCAGCTGCTTCAGCCCGGCATTAGCCAGCACTCCGCCAAGAATGTTGGTCAACTCCGTGGAACCGAACGCAATCGGCAAACCGAAGGTTGCGTCGTATTCAGTCAGGCAGACATAACCTGCCAAATTCGGCCGCTTCCGGCGTTCAAAACCGTCGAAGTTATCCAGAGCGATGGCCCGGGTAATTTCACGGGCCCGATCGGAGCGGAAATTGAAAAAAATAAAGCCGTCGCCGTCATCCAGCGTGGCATTTTTGGCAACCACAACCGGCACGACAAATTCATCATGTACCCCGGCGGCATAACTCTGCTCAATCGCCTCTTTTGCGGAGGCTCGTGACTCCCCTTCACCACAGACGATCGCATCATAGGCCTTCTCCACCCTGTCCCAGCGATTGTCGCGGTCCATGGCGTAATAGCGTCCCATCACCGTGGCGATTTTTCCGACGCCGATCCGTACCATCTCCGCCTCCAGTTGCGCCAGATAGTCGGCACCACTCTGTGGCGGCGTATCACGGCCATCCAGCAGGCAGTGCACGAAGACATCTGTCAAACCCTCCCGTTTGGCCAGCTCCAGCAGAGCATAAAGGTGGGTATTATGGGAATGCACCCCGCCATCCGAAAGGAGTCCTGAGAGGTGCAGCCTCCCCCCGGACGCTTTGACTTTGGCGATGCAGTCGAGCAAGGTCGGATTGGTGAAGAAGTCGCCATCAAGGATTGATTTGGTAACGCGGGTCAATTCCTGGTAGACAACCCGGCCGGCCCCCAGATTCAGATGCCCTACCTCGGAGTTGCCCATCTGTCCCTCTGGCAGACCAACCGCCATGCCGGAGGTACGAATGGCAACGTGCGGGTATTCCGCGATATATTTATTCAGATTGGGAGTTTTTGCCAGGGCAACGGCATTGTGGGCGGGGTTGGGGTTGATCCCCCAGCCGTCAAGGATCATCAGAAGCAGTGGTTTTTTCATGGGTACGCCCTTTCGGATCAATGATGATACGGCTCTTTGTTCAAAATAGTAAACGCCCGGTAAATCTGTTCCAACAGGAAGGCCCGCACCATCTGGTGAGTGAAGGTCATTCTTGACAGAGACAGCAACATGCCACGCCGGCGGAATTCTTCAGAGAAACCGTAGGCGCCGCCAATGGCAAAGATCAGTTCGCCGGTGCCGCTGTCACGCTGTTTGCCGACAAAGGCCGCCAATCCGGGAGAGTCCATCTGTTCGCCCCGTTCATCCAGCAAAACCAGAGTCGCGCCGGGGGGAATCTGCTTCTCCAACCGTTCGCATTCCCGGCGGCGCATTTCCTCGGCGACGGCCCCCTTTTCGTCCCGGATATCGATCAGGTCCAGTGGAGCGTAGCGCAGGATGCGACCTGCATATTCGTTGATCGCATCCTTTACCCACGGGTCACGGCTTTTTCCGACCCAGAGTACCTTGATTTTCAAAAATCAGCTTCCTTGCGGCTTGCTTTGATTTCAGGCGGCAATTCAAGTTCGGGTGCCATGCCCCACAGGCCGTCCAGATCATAATAACGGCGGATCTGGTCATGGAAGATATGCACCAGCACATCACCATAATCCATGACGATCCACTTGCCGTCAACAGCGCCTTCGATATCGTTGACTTTGCCGTATTTTTTCAATCCGGTACGGATATTGTCAGCGATGGCCTGGTTCTGTTTGTCCGATGAACCGGAAATAATCACCATATAATCGGCAATTGACGAGACCCGGGAGATATCACGGACACAGATATCATATGCTTTTTTGTCATATGCCAGCTCGGCGCATTTTAGTGCCCGCTCAGCCGGGGTCAGGGTCGTTTTTTCAGCAGCTTCGGTTTTTTTTACTGGCATTTGTTGTAGATCCTTTGATGCGAAATGTATGCGGCTACGTCAGGTGGTACATAGTGAGTTATTTCTTTTCCAGCGGCGGCGAGCCGGCGGATTTCAGTTGATGAGATATCCAGCGGCGAGCCGGTGATAAAGGAAATCCTGTTGCCCGACTCATGTGCCAGGCAACCGGATTTCCTGTCCAAGGTAAATGATCCCCTGACGGCAGCAGACAGAGATTCAAGGGGGTTGAGAACCTGACATCCGGGACGCTGGACGACGATCAAATTACACAAGCTGAATATTTCGGTGTAGCGATGCCACGTGCTTAACTCCAGAAACGAATCACCACCGATGATAAAAAACAGCTCATCGTCCGGACACCGTTCCCGGAAAGTCCGGATTGTGTCGATGGAATATGACTTGCCGCCACGTTCCGCCTCGATCGTTGACATCTCAAAATTTTGCTTCCCGGCAATAGCCATACTGACCATTAAGGAGCGCTTCTCAAATGAAACATCGCCTGCCACGAGTTTATGCGGTGGGTCAGCCGCCGGGATAAAAATAACCCTATCGAGCAGGCATGCAGCCTGGGCCTCTCCGGCAATGCGCAGATGGGCATTGTGAACCGGATTGAAACTTCCCCCCAGCACGCCGATTCTCATGTCATCAAAATCTTGTTTTTTAGTATCAGCATTTCAAACGCCAGCGACGCCTTGTAAACCACCCTCTGAAGCTCAGGCAACCGCTTTCCAAGCGCTTCCATTTCGCCCGAAACAACCACGACAGCCACGACTTTATTGAGCATGATAATCGGCACTACCAAAAGCGGTGTCATCGACAAGGTCCGCAAGGTTTTAAGAATTTGCATGTTCTCAGGTGTCTGAATCAACGTGCCCATTGAAAATTGCCGTGTTTCGAGTACATCCCTCATGACGGACGGCTTGCTGAGGAGAATAGTCAGGTTCACGAGCTCTTCAAGGCGTTTTCCAGCAGCGGCGCCGCGCCAGCCAACCGCCATGGTGCCCCGAATAATAAACAGAGCTCCAACACTGAATTCCTGTCCCAGATATTTTATAAAAACGGATGCAATCTGATCACGGTTCTTTGCAGAGGCAAACTCGATTGAAAGTTGATCGACCGAATACCGTACCACTTCATTTAATTCTGTTGCAAGAATATCGTCCGGAAGGTTGGCAAACCCTTCGAATTCAAGCGGTATTTCAACAGTACGTAGTTCCCCGCTTTCATTCATCATCGGAAAGTCAATTTTAGCAGCTTTGGTGCCCGCCTCAGTACTGTGAGAGGTTCGCCGTTTGCTTGAAAGCTCCTCTTCGATCCGCAGATAGCGAATATCTCCCCGTATCTGATAATATTTCGAAAGAGCCGAGGTAATCCGCACGTCAGGAACAATATGCGGGTGTATGACGCATCCGGTAACAAAGGCCACTTCATCTATCGCTTCAAAATCGGTCGGATCCGTCATGGCGAGCGCCAGTTTTTTCCCATCGATGCTGATCGGCACCACCCGGTGTTTGCCTGCCAATTGAGCCGAAACCAGAGCGATCACTTTCGGAGGAACTGATGACATAACACGGGGAGAAACCGCAGGAACTCCAAGCTTCTCACTCAGAAAACGGCATAACTGTGCATCAGTTATGACCCCCAGCTCAATCAGGCTGCTTCCGAGTTTTATGCCGAATATGGCCTGATTTTCAAGCGCCTCATCAAGCTGATCCGGAGTAATCAGGTTTTCATTCAGCAGCAGTTCACCGAGTCTGGCGGCCATTTTCTTCCTCTATTGCAGACAACTTACAGTATTTGCGGCTTCAGCATCGTTCCCCTGATTGGCACCGAATACACTCCCGGCGAGGTCATAAACTTGGCCAGCAGCATGAAAACCACCTTCTGCTTTTCAAGAAATTCTGGTTTCGGCATAATATCAAGACGCATGTCAAGCGGGGTCTGCGCGGCATTGGCACCTGAGGGGATAGCGCCGGAAAGCCGCATGTAAATGCCGTCTCCTTCAAGGGAAAAACTCTCCAGGCGGGCCATTCCGTCAGTTACTCTCACCATTCCCTGCGTTTTAAGATTGGCAACATCGGGAAGCGGAAAAGCACCCAGTTTGACCCCTGAAAACGCGAGCTGCTTCACCTCCAGTTTCAGATCGCCGCTCAAGCCTTTCTTTCCGCGCTGAAGTGACCCCTTGCTCCAGAGATTCCCGGACACCTGTGCACCGAGAACACTCTTGAAAAAGGGTATGTCGGCAAGTGATATGCCGTTTGCATCAAGGTCCAAGGCATCTGCACCATTCAGGGCATAGGTAAGGTCAAGATGCCCCTTTCCGATAGTGGCCACTCCGGAGATGACCGCCCGCCCTGCTAAAAGCGGGAGCAACAGCACTCTGATCCGCGTCCGTTCACTGCTTAGTAGCGGGCCCTGGCCTGATGACAATACCAGGTTGTCCCATGACAGCCCCGGTAGCACCATCTTGTGAACCGGAGGTGAAAGCGTAAGGCTCTGCCGTGACAGAGCCGCTGCAATCATGGCATCAATCTTCGTCGTGGGAAAAAACAGGTAACAGAAGGATATGAACAGGACCAGGCCTGCAGCCAGAAGAGCGATTCGCCGTGCCAGCACCGCACCTTTCATCACTTCGGCTGACCGGGTGCCGGCTTAAGCAGCGCCATAATGAGTGACAGGTCGCAACGGGATGGATCATCAATACGGACCCGCAGATTGCATTTGTTAATAACCAGGGGCCGACTGCCCTTTTCGAGTCGATAGAGCAGATTAACCGCTTCGTTGAGCGTCAATCCTTCAATGCGAATATCAGCCGTATCCGCTATAAAACCGTTCCGTTCTTCACTTTTAAGCGGCACTATTTTAACAGATTTCCCCTTGATCCCGGTATCTTCAATTATTTTAGCCGGTGAGTCATCCGGGCGGAGAGAAGCCATGCGGCCTTTAAGCTGGTCTGATGACTGCCGGGCTGAAAAATATGCCACTTTGAGCGGAATCAGTTCTTTCAGCACGGCTTCGCGGGCGTCACGTTTTTTTTCAAGCGCGCTCACTTTACTGTTGAGTGCCGACCACCCGACAGCTGCAACCAGCACCGCAATCAAAGCATACCCGATCCAGAGGCGTGTCCGGGCATCAAGATCCTGCCACCATTCTCGAATAATCTCCAGAGGTCTCATTTCGCCCCCTCCTTGAGTGTTCCCGTTAATCTAAACGTAAACGTGCCATCCGGGCGACTCTTGATTTCACCTAATTCTGATGTCGTCAGCAGCGGTGCAAGTGCAGACTTGAATTCATTGACCGCCTGAGCGGAACGGGCATCGCCTTTTATCCGCAGTTCGTTCCCCTCCAACTCGGCTTCATACAGTCCATTGATGGTATTTCCTTTTGCCTCTGCCAGTTTTTTCAATACATCCAGATATCCACTCGTGGTATCAATTCCGACGAGCTTCCTGATTTCACCTTTGATTTCTGAAATTTCATCAACCGCTTTGGCCCGGGTTGGAAAAATCCCGTGGTAAATCTCTGCAATAGATTTGTTCAGAGAAGATATATCCGTTGCTGCGGCACGATACTGCATCCCTTTGTTTATAAACAGCAACATAATGATGACCAGCGCGAGTATTCCGGTCAACATCAGCTTCTTGCGCAGCTTGGCATCTCCGGCGGTCCAGGCCAGCTCACCCTGCCGGAAATTGGGGAGTGTTCCGGCATAGCTGGCGTGTGCCACGGCGTAAAACTCTGCCAGCTGGTGAAACGTTTCATCATTTTTGAACAGCGGCCCCAGCTCCGGCGGTACTTCCAGCACCTCAACCGGTAACGGCAGGGTAGTGGCATCGGCAAGTTCTTTCCCTGCTCCAACCAGACAGAGTCGCGGTGGCAGCGCCTCACCGGAAAGTTCCAGTGCCGACAGCGTCGCCGTTATCATTTGAGCGCTCAAAGCGGAATCAAACGCCCGGAAATAGGTCAGCTGTCCACCCTTCAGCAGCGCCAGCGTTTTTCCGTCGCATACGGCACAGTCCGGGGGTACTCCCGGGAGTTTCGGCAGCGCAAAAGGGAGCGAACTGACAACATGAGGCTCGATGCCGGCTTCCGCGAACTGTGCTATTGCCGCACTGATGTCGCTCTTGCGCGCCCATAAGGCGAGAAACTGATGTTCACCGGCCGGAAGTACATCCAGCGTAAGTTCTTCGACCGGCAGCGCAACGTCACCCTGTAAAAGCGCCGGAATAACCTCGCGCACCTTACGGAGGTCGTTTAACTGAAGCGATACGGTACGGTGCGCAAACAGTGACGGTGGAAGACAGAGCACCACTCGCGGGGAACCGCTCATTTTTTGAGCGACATTCCACACGGCATCAGCCAGCAGATGCTCTTCATCCAGATCGATTGATGCGGCTCCAATCAGTTCTGTGGAGCGGCGCGACACCTCGAAATGGGCAACGGTCAGCCGCTTCTCTTCAGTCTGCAGTATCAGATAGTCCATGGTACGCTGTACCCTCACCTGCTGTAATGTGTTCTGTTCTCAGTATTCCTGCCAGGACAAAAACGTGCCGCCTGACAAGCGCGCAACAGCCTCAACCGTCCGGGCGGTATCCTTCACCCTGGCCACGGCGGTAATTTTAAAAATATCACCTTTGACGGTGATATGGGCGAGTAGATTCCCGATAATCGTTTCCATCCCGGGTACCCGCGCAAGTTCCCCCGTCGATTTGAACGGCTGCAAACGCCGTTCTTCCATGATTCGCTCTGCCATCCGGTCATCAATACGATCGTCCAGCGCCTCCAGGACCTCTTTCGGTGCTGTATTTATATTGACTAATGCTAACGGCGAGCCGGCCTGATTTGAAAATATCGTCAGGTACGGCCGCAGCTGACCAACTATGTCGGGTGTAATCCCCTTGACCAGCGACAGTTCCGTCAGCGTCATCAGCGCACTGTTGCGGGCGCTATACGCCGGTTTCAACGTACGGTAATAGGGTGTTTCAGCACCACCGGAACGGGGAAGATCATCCGTGTCAATCCAGTCCGCTACTGAACTCCAGATTTCTTCCGGCAGTTGCAGTCGCGTGCCGAGTCGCTTCAACACACTCAGTGTGAATGGTTCATATTCTCCATTCTGTTGAACCAAACCATTAATGTTGATTTTACCACTTTCATCGCTGATTGTAATTTCCAGCGAACCGGCATCGTCATCGAGTTTGATCGGCGCTGCCCAGCTGTCGGACAGCGATGTATAGGTACGGCCGGTGAGGCCAATCTGCAAAAGTTTCGCGGCCCCCGTCACACCTGATGCCGCAAGTATCGAAGCCTGCTGTCCATCACGAAATCCGCGGCTGATTGAAGTATCCACATACACCTGATGGATCATCTCGACAACTATAGCAACCATCAACGCCGTTATAACCAATGTTAAAATCAGCGCAAAGCCGGATTCGTTTTTCAGCCGTCCCATCATAGGCCGCTCACCCGCGGAACAGAGAGCATCGCAAATGGTACCGGTTTCCCTTCCTCCTCAATCTGCACGGTCACCCGCACACTCGCAGGCAACTTATTGTTTATGGCGGTATCCCAGGTTTTAACCCACTTGGACCCGTCATAACACTCCACCAGAAAGGAGCTGATATGCTCCATCTGCGGGTAGGCTGGAATCGTAGTCTCTTCGGAAAAAAGATCCTTTTCCTGGCGTGACAGGATGCTTTTTTTATCCTTCTCGTCAATCTGGTACCTGACGGTCACGATACCTGACTCGCTGCGGCCCTGTCCATCAGGCGGTGCCAGTGTCGTCAACTCCAGGGTCGATGACTGGACTCCAAAATTGTCACGGTCTTCCACCACAAACCGGAGACGCTTATCGTTGCGGTTAAACTCGGCAGACGATATTTCGCGGCGGATTAAATCAAGGGTAGCTCCCAGCTCCCGTCGAGATTCCATCCCGCTTGAAGCGCGATCCCTCGCCCGTATGACGGTAAAGTAGCTGCCATAAAGCGCTGCGGTGAGAATGCCAAGCAAAACTACCGCAATCAGTACTTCTAGGAGGGTGAAACCGCTATTTCGCGAAAAAGCTGACAAGCGACACCTCCTTGCCATCACTGCCACGCCGCACCGTGACAACAAGTTTCTGCAGGCCGGGCAGATCTGAAGGCTGTATATCCGCTTTCCAGCTTAATTCCGGATGGGAAGGAGCAAACGTTCCTTCGCCTTTGGCAGGCGCCTGTGCCAACTCGTCTATCCGATAACGGGCCAGCAGCGTCAGCGTGGTTCTATCGCGTTCATTGGCAATGATTCCGAGGTGGTAATTAACTGATGCCAGCAGGGTCAGAATTACGCTCGCCATGATCGCTAGGGACACCATTACTTCAAGAAGCGTAAATCCTCTCATGGCGGAGCCTCTAAATTTCCCTCGTACTCCTTTACCTTGCCACCCGAGGGAAAAGCCATAACAGTCCAGAACTTTCCCGCAGCAGAACGAAGATGAATGATGATAAAATCACGCACACCTGCGGGACCAACATCGAGTCGCACCTGACCATCACTGACTTTCCCCAACCGCGGTATACTCACGTCTGCGACTATTATTCCCTCTTTAACCGGCGATTTCTGCAAGAAAGGATCAGAAGGCTCTTTACCGCTCCCGTCCGCACCGATCTCATAAATCTTTACTGAATCTGTTCCCGGTTCGAGAGTAATATAATAGCCGGTTTGAGACGTTGCCGCCCTCTCCTGGATATAGCGAAGAGTCGAGGCAAAAGTCAGGGCGGACGTCTTCAGATTTTCCTGGTCCGACGAGGGGAGACGCGGGATGACAAGCAGCATCACCATACTGATAATGGCCAATACCACCATAATCTCGATCAGTGTAAAACCTGCCTGAATACGGTTTTTCCGATACAGCAGCGGTGCATCCGAACCAATGTCAGGAGCGCGTCTCATCTGCTTAGGCCATTGCAAGTATGCGCATCAGCTCTTTACTGAAGAGCCCCTTTTGCCAATCCCTCATGCCGGGTATGCCGTCGAGCTCTTCCTTTACCCCATTCTGAGTATCGGCAACCGCTTCCAACAACCAGTTGGGGGCCATAACACCGGGATCAAGCCCCAGATCGAGACTGTATTTTTCCCGCCATGTTTTAAGGTTTTTCAAGCGTTCCTTGACCCGTTCCTGTACCTCTTTTTTCCCGTTGCGCGGGAAACTGGGGAGTCTGCTTTCAGGAGTTGTCAATCCATGTTCAACTGCAGCCAATATTCCAGCGCCATGGCGCTGAAGCTGGCCCGATGTCATACCCTTGACAAGTGACAGCTCATGGAGCGAACGAGGTTTGCTCTCCGCTATTTCAATCAGGGTATCTGCTGACAAGACTTTGAATGGTGGGCGATCCAGGAGTTCTGACTGACGATCCCGAAGCTGCAGCAATTCTTCCAGAATTGCCAGACTATGCCCTCTTAACTTGCTGGCACCTTTGCAATACAGAAATAACGGACCACCTTTTTCAGTTACCCGCGCCTGACAGATCAGTCGGCATTCTTCTTCAAGCCATGTCAAACGGCCCTTTTGTTCCAACTCTACCCGAAATTGATCATATAAGGGGAGCAGATCCGATGTGTCAGCAACTGCATATGCACACATCTCACGACTTAAGGGGCGTTTGCTCCAATCAGCCTTCTGATATTTTTTATCCAATTCAATTCCGAAACGCATCTTCAGAAGTGCCGCCAGACCAAACTCCGCAATATTCAGAAATCGTGCGGAAATCATGGTATCAAACAGATTCGAAACCTCGATGCCAAAATCTCTATGTAATGAACGGATGTCATAATCAGCCCCATGCATAACAACGACAATATCCGGATTCGCAAGCGGAGCTGCCAGCGGAGAAAGGGTTGGCAACGCAAGCGGGTCTATCAACCAGCTCTGGTGACGGGTTGATACCTGGGCAAGACAGACCTTTTCCCGATAGTGATGGAGAGAATCCATCTCCAGATCAACAGCAATTTCTGTCTGCTGCGAGAGTATAGTAGCAACTTCGTCTAAGCGCGCCGTGGTGGTAATTATTTCGCAGGTTCCAGCCTGCCTATGGAAAGAACTCAAACCGGAAACTCCCTAATAATTGAATATGTCGTGGTACGCTGCGCCGCCCGAAATCCGGCACCGTGTATCAGAGTGATCATTTCTTCTTGTGACATGCAGAAACTGCAGCCTGCCGCTGCAACGACATTCTCTTCCAGCATTGTGCCGCCCAGATCGTTACCACCGAAGAAGAGAGACACTGAGGCCATTTTTGCTCCTTGAGTAACCCAACTGGCTTGAATATTGGGAATATTATCCAATACGATCCGCGATAACGCAAGTACCTTCAAATAATCGACACCGGTAGCTGTAATCCCCCCGAGTTCCGTATTACCGGGTTGGTAGGTCCAGGGAATAAATGCCGTAAAAGAGCCTCCCTGGTCCTGAATTTCGCGTATCCGGAACAGATGTTCGACAATGTCTTCCGGGTTTTCACTGCTCCCAAACATCATCGTGGCCGTTGTCGGCATACCAAGGCGGGCCGCTTTAAGCATTACCTCGCCCCACTGTTTCCAGCCGATTTTTTTGGGAGATATTTTGTTGCGCACCTCGTCAACCAGGATCTCCGCCCCGCCTCCCGGAATCGAGTCGAGACCGGCATTCTTGAGACGTACCAGCGTTTCATCGAGTGTCAGTGACGAATTGGCTGCAATACATGTCACTTCCGCCGGAGAGAGGGAGTGGTTCTGTACTGCCGGAAAGCGCTTCTTTATTTCTCTGAAGAGTTCTTCAAAATAACCGATTTTCAGGTCAGGGTTAAGCCCGCCCTGCATCAGCAGCTGAGTCCCTCCCTGAGCCACAAGTTCGGCTATCTTTTCGTAAATCTGCTCACGGGGCAGAATATATGCATCTTCAGCATCTTTCGTTCGGTAAAAAGCACAAAATGAACATTTCGAGTCACAAATATTAGTATAGTTTACATTGCGATCAACTACAAACGTAACAATGTTGTCAGGATGAAGTTTCCGCCTGATTTGGTCGGCGCTTTTCCCGAGAGACAGTAGATCCTCGTTCATAAAAAGATCAAGAGCCGCAGCACGATCAATTCTCTCAGCAGCTGTTTTTTTCATAATGTAATCCTGATTATTTTCATTCGGCGGTATCAAGTTCTGTTTCGAGCATGGTGCGAATTTCCAGCGGTATCCGCCGTGCTTTGAAGGCCGGGCTTATACAAGCAAGAGTAACCAGTCCCTGAACCAGCAGTTTATCGTCGCTTACCCGTACTATTTTTTGACAGAGCGTAACGGAGGATCCGCCAACACGCACCGGAGTTGTTATAACCGAAAGAAAATCATCGTGAAGAGCTGGAGACTTAAAATCAATGTCCAGTTTTACAACCGGGAACACAAAACCATCGCGGGCGAGTTCCGCCACGAGAAAACCGTGATCCCGAAAATATTCAGTTCGAGCGCGTTCCATATATTTAATGTAATTGGCATGATACACAACGCCACCGGCATCGGTGTCCTCATAATATATTCTGACGTTCATTTGCCGTTATACCCTCTTGATACGTATTGACACCTTGAATGGTTCACTCTAGAGCAGATTCTATTCATCTGCAACTTATTCTCGGTAAATTCAAGTTAAAAACATAACCTTAGGCCGCAAAAGCCCAAAAAACGTACATGGCGCTAAATTACGATTTATCTATACCTTACTATTTCAGGTCACCCGTTTACGCCTCAGAAGCAATTTTTGAAGCAGAGCCTTCTGAGCCCTTATTCTATGCAGCTTTGCTCCGTTTTATGAATGTCAAAACCCGCTCACCCATGTTTTGCGGCAATGTGTAACGCTGTACCGACGTAACCGTAAATCCATCGGCCATAAAAACCTCATCACTGGCAGCGATTTCTCCTTCGGCGTGATCCCCCTTCATGGCGATCAACACACCACTCTCGGAAAGCAGCGGCGCCGCCAAGGACACGAAACGGTCAAGCCGGGTAAACGCTCGCGATGTAATAACGCTGAACATGTGATGGTGAGTCACATGAAGATCTTCAATTCGCGCATGAATCGCTTCAATATTTTGCAATTCAAGAATACGAATAATATGTCGTTGGAAATGAATCTTCTTTGCAACAGCATCGACAGACACCATCGGTATCTCAGGTCTGATTATTTTCAATGGAATTATTGGAAGGCCGGCACCCGACCCGATATCAAGCAGACGATCACAACCGGATATATATGAAGCAAGACTGAGGGAGTCAACAAAATGCTTGATTGCAATCTCATTGTCTTTTGTTATCGCGGTCAAATTAACCTTTTTATTCCATTTTTTAAGCTCTGCAGCATAGCGTTCAAACAACTCAACCTCGTGGCTCGAAAGCGCCAGCGGCATTGACGACGCCTCAAGCCCCAGGATGTCACGTATTACTGAGCCCATTATTCTGCAAGTCCTTTCCAGGAAGACGACTTCAAGGCAATCGACAGGATTGAAATGGCTGCCGGTGTAATGCCGGGTATTCGCGATGCCTGACCAAGAGTATCAGGCCTGTTTTTAGCCAGCTTTTCACGAACTTCTGTTGTCAGGCTTTTAATTGAGGCATAGTCCAGATTTTCAGGAATACATGTTGATTCCAACTTTTTCGATTGCTCTACCTGCTCTAACTGCCGATCTATATAGCCCTTATATTTTGTCTGTATTTCAACCTGTTCACGTATTTCTGCGGATGTTTCACGTGAAACAGTGTCCAGCTCAGCCAGATCGGTATAACTGATATCGGACCTCTTGAGCAGATGCTCCAGTGTCGTGCCCTTCTGGACATCTACAAGTCCGCGTCGGGACAGCACGTCAACCTGTTTGGCAGAATGTATCAAGCGAGTACCCGCAATACGCTCCAACTCCCTGGCAATCATATCCCGTTTTTGACTAAACCGTGCGAATTCAGCTTCTGGCACAAGGCCAAGCTGATATCCAATGTCACGCAGGCGCAAATCAGCATTGTCCTCACGCAATAACAGCCGATATTCAGCACGTGATGTGAACATACGATACGGCTCTTGTGTACCAAGCGTCACCAGATCATCAATCATGACGCCAATATAGGCCTGGCTTCTCGTTAGCACAAGCGGGTCACGCCCCTTCACCCGGAGAGCGGCATTTATGCCGGCAATAAGCCCCTGGCCGGCAGCCTCCTCATAACCGGAAGTGCCATTAATTTGGCCGGCATGATACAAATTTGCGATCGCTTTCGTTTCAAGGGAACTATGCAGCTGAATCGGATCAACATAATCATATTCAATTGCATATGCCGGACGCATTATTTCAACGCGTTCAAGACCAATGATCGATCGGTAAAAGGCTATTTGGATGTCTATCGGTAATGACGTTGACATGCCGCTCGGATAAACTTCTATTGTATCAAGTCCTTCCGGCTCAATAAATGTCTGGTGGCGGTCTTTGTCAGGAAAGCGCACGACCTTGTCTTCTATTGATGGACAGTAGCGAGGCCCAACACCCTCAATGATGCCGGAATATAACGGCGACCGATCCAGGCCGGATCGGATAATGTCATGTGAACGCTGATTTGTATACGCGATGTGGCAGGGGATTTGTGGCATGACAATCCTGCTGGTTGAAAGCGAAAAGGGCAGAGGAGGGTCATCACCGTACTGGGTCTCGAGTTTTGAAAAATCAATGGAGCGGGCATCCAGCCGTGCCGGAGTGCCGGTCTTAAGTCTGCCGACGCGAAATCCGAGTGACCGCATTTGATCCGAAAGCCCGACTGATGGCTGATCACCGGCACGGCCACCGGGATAATGATTCAGTCCAATATGGATAAGGCCGCGCATGAAGGTACCAGTGGTTATAATAACCGTTTTTGCCAGGTACCGGATGCCGGACCGCAACTCAACTCCGCGGAGATTTTCGCCCTCAAGATACAGAGACGTAACTTCCCCCTGCTTAAGGTCGAGATCCTGCTGCTGCTCGAGTACCCGCTTCATTCGGAGCCGGTAAAGCTGCTTGTCTGCCTGGGCACGTGAAGCACGGACTGCAGGCCCTTTTTTCGTATTCAGAATTCGAAACTGGATACCGGTTGCGTCGATATTCTTTGCCATCTCCCCACCGAGAGCATCAATTTCCTTAACGAGATGCCCCTTAGCCAATCCTCCTATCGAAGGATTGCAGGACATAAGGGCAATTGCGTCCAGATTGATTGTCAACAACATAGTCCGGCAGCCCATGCGAGCAGCTGCAAGAGCAGCTTCACACCCGGCATGCCCGGCACCGACAACTATTACGTCGTATATCTGATCATAAGTCATCATAGCAAAAGCGGCCACTACCCGCGTTCATGTTTCACGTGAAACATGAGGTCATTTCCCGATACAGAACGAAGAGAATATGAGATCAAGAACCTCATCCGTGGCGGTCTGGCCGGTGACCGATCCCACCACCCGGAGTGCATCGCGAAGATCCAAAGCCAGCAGTTCAAGATTGCTATCCGGAAGTCCACCGGCAAATTGCTGCAGATTCTGTTCTGCTGAAACAAGCGCATCACGGTGACGAGCCCGTGAAAGCGCTACAAATTCACGAGAGTCGGTTACTGCCGTGTGAAGAAACTGCTTGCAGACCGTCTGTTTGAGTACATCGATTCCATCACCTGAAAGTGCAGCGATGCGAACCAGAGCAACAAAGCGCCCTTCACAAGGCAAGACAAAACGCTGATGAAGATCTGTTTTGTTAAGTACCGCAATCGCCTTATGGTCACCCAGCGCATCCAAGATCAACTGATCTTCACGGCTGAATTCTTTGGAAGCATCGAAAACAGCAAGAATCAGGTCCGCCTGAGGTATCTTGGCTAATGCCCTTGTAATGCCTTCCTGTTCTACAAAGTCATCCGTATGACGAATACCCGCAGTATCAAGCAACCGAACAGACAACCCACCAAAACTTACCGTTTCCTCAATAATGTCACGGGTTGTACCGGGTATATGGGTTACAATCGCACGGTTTTCGTTCAACAGGCAATTAAGCAGACTAGATTTGCCTGCATTGGGTTTGCCTACAATCAGGACCGATATGCCGTCCCGTATGACCCGCCCATCTTCAAATGTAAATAAAAGGTCGGCAATGATGCTCCGGGCCTCGCCAACAGAGGCAAGTATGGAGGCACTATCTGTCTCTCCAAGGTCGTCATCAGGAAAATCAATATACGCCTCAACCAATGCAAGCGCACGGAGTAAACAGGTACGTATATCATCAATACGCTTTGAAAGAACCCCCTCACGCTGTCTCTGCGCAAGCTGCAAAGCAGATTCGCTCTTTGACGCGATAATATCCATAACCGCTTCAGCCTGTATTAAATCAATACGACCATTAAGAAACGCACGCCGTGTAAACTCACCGGGGTCAGCCAACCGAACACCGCATGAAAGAACAAGCGCCAATACCCTTTCGACAACCAGCCAACCACCATGACAATGGATTTCAAGAACATCTTCTCGGGTATACGAACGAGGAGCGCGCATATACACTGCCATTGCTTCATCAACAACATCTCCGGTTGACGCATCACAGATGGTGCCAAAAGAAAAACGGTGGCTCACAAGGCCACCGTCAGAAACAGGTTTAAAAAGAGTATTTCCGACTACTGCGGCCAGATCCCCGCTCACCCGGATTATTCCAATACCGCCATTACCAGGAGGGGTGCTGACCGCCGCTATCGTATCACGGATATACATAAAATATTACTCCGGACCCGCAGACTAATCTTTAACCAGTTTGTTGATATACAGCTGCTGACCGATCGTTAACACGTTATTTACCAACCAGTACAAAACGAGACCGGAAGGAAAACTGAGAAACATGAATGTAAAAACAACCGGCAGGGCCAGCATCATTTTCTGCTGCATCGGATCCATATTTGATGGGGTCATTTTCTGCTGAAGAAACATCGTGATGCCCATAATAACCGGCATAACGTAATAGGGGTCTTTATCGGCAAGATCCGTAACCCAAAAAAAGAAAGGAGCATGGCGGAGTTCTATGGAAAACATCAGTGATTTGTAGAGCGCAAAGAACACCGGTATCTGAACGACCATGGGCAGGCACCCACCCATAGGGTTAACCTTGTGTTCACGATACAACTCCATAACCGCCTTGTTCATGGCATCTTTGTCATCTTTATATTTTTCCCGAAGCTTCGTCATTTCGGGCTGAATTTTCTGCATAGCCTTCATTGACTTGTAGCTCTTGTTGGTTAACGGGAAAAACAGCGCCTTCAGTATAACTGTCAGGATTATGATTGCGATGCCGTAGTTACCGACATATCGATAAAAGAACTTCAGTGAATAGAGCATCGGCTTGGCAATAACGGTAAACCAGCCCAGGTTGAGAGACTGTACCAGAGAGTTCCCCTGCGCTTTCAGAATATCAATATCCTTGGGACCGACAAACAGACGATAATCAACTTTAACCGACTGGCCGGGGTTAACGGTAAACTGGGGGGATGAAACAATAGATTCCAAATAGCCGTCAGTATTCTTCTTTAATTCGACTGATGCAATGTTGTTATTTTCGGAAAGAATCGCACTCAAAAAAAACTTGTCTGCAAAACCTGACCAGAGAATTGTTTTGTCATATCGCTTTGAGGCGGCGGAAACATCTTTGGCTACGTTAAATTGAAGGCTGTTATCTGAAAAAAGATATGAACCGGCAGTGTTAAAACGGTTATCTTTAACTTTCGGTGCTTCCGGGTAGGTCATGACATGCTGTATAGAACCTACCAAAGGAGTAGTAGCGTTGTTGAAAATTTGAGTATCGAGATTAATGCCATATTTTCCCGAAGTGAAAGTATACGTTTTACGAACGGTAAACCCTTGGCCGGAAATATAGTTAAAGGTTAGTTGGCGGGATCCGGTTTTATCAATCTTGAGGCCGTCAACATCCGTTGAGAACACCGTATTAGCGGGAAGATTGAAACCGGTTGCTGTCGTTGAAAACGACAGAAGTTTAGGATCGGCGTCATTTTCCAGGGTAACTTTTTTTGCGTCAGGGGTATTTTCTTCGTGGTAGTTTTTAAGGGTCAGGCTCTTAAGACTTGCTCCGCGAGAAGAAAACACCGCCGTATAGAGATCCGTTTCTACACTGACGTCTTTTAGAGGAGCACTTTCAACAGGCGATTGCCCTGCAGCCTGAGCAGAATTTTGCGGCACAGATGGCTGTTGAGCATTCACAGCCGGGGTTTCTGCCACGGAAGAGACGGTCTGAGGAGCAGACGGTTCGACCTTGTGTTTCTCTGGGCCAAACAGCATGGAGAACAAATAAAAAACTGCGATTGAGAGACCTACCGCTATAAAAGCGCGCTTTTCCATCGAGGCTCCTAAATACTATATTTATTGTGTTAGGGTACCGGATCGTGGCCGCCCGGATGAAACGGATGACACTTACATATTCTGATAAAGGTAAGCAACATACCCCTGGCGACACCATGCCGAATTAAGGACTCACGGGAATACTCAGAACAGGAGGGGTAAAAACGACAGGTCTGAGGAAGAAGCGGAGAAATTATCTTCTGATAAAACCTGATTACAAGGAGCAAGGAGCTCTTGAGCATGCGGATATGCCTATATATCGGAAAGCTTTGCTTAGTTCCCGTTCAATATCGGGATACGCCATCTGTGCCGATTCACGACGGGGAATAACATTTACATCCACAGCCGTCATCCCAATGCGGTTATGCCTGAAAAATTCCCGGAGATAGCGCTTAACCCGGTTACGAACAACTGAGCATCCAATTTTCTTGCTGGCAGTAATACCCAGCCGAGCTGTTTGAAGGTCATTCTCACGCCACACAACAAGAAACCCACGCACTGTCGTTTTATGCTGTGCGGAAGCGAGCTGAAGAAATTCGGCTCGCTTCCGCAAACGTGCTGTTTTTGGAAATGTGGCTACCGTGTCGATACTCACGCAAAAATTTATATTATTTTGTTGCGATTTTTACAGACAGGCTTTTACGCCCTTTTGCTCGTCTGCGCTTAATGACGAGCCGGCCGTTCTTTGTGGCCATTCTTACCAGAAAACCATGGGTACGCTTGCGTGAAGTATTACTTGGCTGATATGTTCTTTTCATGTTGATCTACCTCTACAAAATTATTTTTCAGGAAATGAGTTATTAAACACAACTCCTGAGATGTGTCAAGTTTTATATTATATCTACTCACGCAACTACACCCATTGATTTGCCTTGAAAAAGAGGGTCGTCTCTGCTATCTTCCAAGTCCTTCATCATGTCCAATTACTATCCGAATTATGACTAAACATATTGATTTTGTTTATTTAAAAAGTTTTCCACAGCTGTTAACAATAGTGTTGAAAACTTTTCAAATATATATCATACGTATACATAATACTCTTACTCTTGCACACGTTACATGCCTTCTTTGATGTTGATAACCAAATACTATTAGTGATTGTGATTTTCCCGATGTTAGATGCGTGGCAACAAGCAACTGAAAATATAGAAAAAGTTATGTCGGAAGCTGATTTTGACACCTGGATAAAACCGGTTCATTACAGCCACCATGATGGCTCAGCCGTTTTTTTGTCTGTTCCCAACTCGTTTATAAAAGAGTGGCTGGAAGAACATTATCTCAAGGTTTTGACCGGAGCACTCACTGCCACATCCGGACAAGCAGTCTCTCTTAACTTTGTTGTAAGAGCAGATGAAGAGCACCACCCCTACATTTCAGAAGATTTTATTGAAAAAAATGAGGCTGAACCAACCGCATCAAAAAACACATCTCTTGATCAGGTATTTACTCCTCTCAACCAAAAATATACGTTTGATCTTTTTGTGAGTGGAACCGGCAATCAATTTGCTCATGCTGCTGCAATGGCAGTAGCCAATAATCCGGCTGATACCTATAATCCTCTTTTTATTTACGGTGGAGTCGGACTTGGCAAAAGTCACCTGTTAAACTCGATAGGTCACACTATCCGTGAAAACTCACCAGAGTTGAATGTATGTTACTGTTCAGCAGAAAAGTTCATGTATGAAATGGTGAATCATCTCCGTTTAAAAAAGATGGATGTTTTCAGGAATCGTTTCAGAACAGTTGATGTGCTCTTAGTGGACGACATCCAGTTCATCTCCGGGAAAACCGGAACTCAGGAAGAGTTTTTTCACACATTTAATGCTCTTCATGATGCCCATAAGCAGATTGTTATTACGTCAGACAAATTTCCTCGAGAAATTTCAGACCTGGAAGAACGGCTGAGGTCCAGATTTGAGTGGGGTCTCATTGCTGATATTCAACAACCCGATGTGGAAACAAAAATTGCTATTCTGAAAAAAAAATCAGAAATCACCAGAGTTTTTTTTCCTGAGGACGTTTACTACTTTCTTGCCTCAAGTGATACCAGAAACATCCGTGAACTGGAAGGAATGCTCATTCGGCTCGGAGCTTTCAGCAGCCTTCAGAACATTCCCGTTACGCTGGAAATGGCAAAGGAAAATCTTAAGGACATTATCGGGGACAGGCACAAAGAAATTACCGTTGAATTGATCCAAAAAACAGTTGCTGAATATTTTGATGTGAAAATGACTGACCTGAAGTCGGAAAAAAGGCTGAAGAATATTGTGCATGCCCGGCAGATTGCCATCTGGTTCTGCAGAGATATGACAAAAGCATCCTATCCCGACATTGGATTGAAGTTTGGTGGCAAAGATCATTCAACAATCATTCATTCCTACAAAAAAATTGACAAAACACTGGAAAATGATCCAAAACTATCCAGAATTATGGATGAAATAAAACGTTTACTCCTCAAGTAAGGAAAACCTGTTGATTCATTGTGAATAACTGTTGGTAACATGTGCCGGTGTGTAAAAGTACAATTTATTCTGCACAGTATGCACAGGCACGGAATAAAATTACCCGTTATAATAAAGTATGTTACCGGATTATACCTAGTTTCCACAGCACCAACAACGTACTACAAGGTTTTTAATATAATATAAACATACATCTTATTTGTAATAAAAGGAGGCGTACATGGAATTCAAAATTGAAAAAGAGCAATTCCTGAAGTCGCTGCAAAAAATTCAGGGTATTGTAGAAAAAAGAACTTCAATGCCTATTTTATCTAACGTTCTTCTTGAAGCTACCGAAACATCGCTTCTTGTTACTGCAACTGACCTGGAAGTAGGGATGAAAAGCAGCTACACTGCCGAAGTTATCACCCCTGGAAAAATCACGGTTTCAGCAAAAAAATTATACGAAATTGTAAAGGAACTTCCGAATCAACCTATTTTATTTTCAACGAAAGATAATGATTGGGTAGAAATAAAATGCGGCAAAGTTCAATTTAACATTGTGGGGCTATCACCGGATGAATTTCCTTATTTTCCTGATGTAAAAGAAGAAAACCTCTTTGAAATTGAAACCTCTCTGCTCCGAGGAATGATTGAAAGAACTTCGTATGCCATTTGTACGGATGAAACAAAATATAATCTCAACGGCATTTTTATTAAAGTGGAAGTCCATCCAGACGGCAGTAACGGTCTTAAAATGGTATCTACAGACGGTCATCGCCTCTCGATAGCTTCTGGTAATCTCAAAGGCTCCGCCGGTCCGGAACTCCTGAAAGGAGTTATCCTGCCGAAAAAAGGTGTCTACGAGATGAAGAAGATCACCGATGAAGAAGGCGGAACTCTGATGTTTGGTTTTATGGATAATAGTGCCGTCATCAAACGGGGCGATTCATATATGGTCATGCGTCTTGTTGATGGTGAATTTCCCGATTATAACCGCGTCATACCTACCGCTAACACCCAGGTAGTGACCGTCAGCAAAGAAGACTTCAGTCATTCCGTGCGGCGTATGGCGATTCTTTCCAGTGAAAAATTTAAAGGAATCATGCTTGAGATATCATCCGGTGGAATTAGAATTTCTTCCAGCAACCCCGAGCTGGGGGATGCCATGGAAGAGCTGGATGTAGCATATAACGGAGAACCCTTTTCGGTAAGGTTTAATGCCCGCTATCTCCTTGATGTTCTTTCCGTGGCAGAAACCGAACGAGTCGAGATGAAATTCAAGGATGAGCTTTCCCCTTCGATCATTGTGCCTGAAAATTCTGACAGCTTTCTAGCGGTCATTATGCCGATGAGACTCTAAAAACGGCTGATGCGCCTTTGCTCTGTGGCGGTTGCCGATTTCAGAAATATACGTTCTGTTCTGATTGAACCTGGAGAACGATTCAACCTGCTCCATGGCCTTAATGGTCAGGGCAAGACTAATCTGCTGGAAGCAATCTACCTACTGGGAAGTCCTCGCTCATTCAAGACGTTCCGATTGCCTGAGCTTATCAGGCATGGTGAAAGTAAGGCACAAATTCATGGTACTGTTGAGTCAGGGGGGATCGAGAATAAGTTACAGCTGTGCATTGAAGCGGCTGGGCGTAAGGTGGAAATAGACGGAAAAGCGGTTCATAAAGCTTCTGAGCTTCACGGGAAGCTCAATGCAGTAGTGTTTTCACCTGATGACACCGGAATGGTTAGAATGGGCCCTGATTCAAGGCGACGCTACCTTGACCGGACCGTTTATATGGGCGATATCGGATATTTGCACTGTTGGCATTCCTATCAGAGAATCCTTAAACAGCGTAATCATCTGCTGAAAACTTCTGACAGAAGCTGTTTGGAAATATGGACCGAAAAACTGGCTGAAACAGGAGCAGAGGTTATCGAGCGGCGGCTCAAGTTTGTTGCCATTCTGGATAAAAAGCTGCAGAAATACTACGCCACAATATCGGGTGGCAGCGAAATATCCCGTCTCAGCTATCAGCCAAACGGGATACAGTCAACAGATCGGGAACATATTTACAAAGACCTGCTGGAGATGTTCAAGCGGCAGCAGCGATCCGACGAGCGCTATGGAACGACAACGGCAGGCCCACACCGGGATGATCTGAGCTTGGAACTGGATGATCGGCCGCTTAAGGCGTTTGGGTCGCAAGGTCAGCAGAAAAGTTATGTCCTGGCGCTCAAGATGGCAGAGATGGATAATCTGCAGGATATTTTTGGCGAAGCGCCACTGTTACTGCTGGATGACATGAGCTCTGAGCTGGATGCCCGCAGGAACCAAAATTTGATGGAATTCTTGACTACAAGAGAAATTCAGGTCTTTATAACAACCACGGAACGGTCTCCAGTTTTATTGGATGCTGCGCCCCACTGCGCCGTCTTTCATGTAGAAGACGGCAATCTGACGTTTGAAGGAAGTTAACCGCATGAGTGAACAGGATAATGTAACAAACGGCTCCGAAGAGTACGGTGCCGGAAATATCAAGGTTCTGGAAGGGTTGTCGGCGGTTCGAAAACGACCGGCCATGTATATCGGCTCTACTTCCGGTGCCGGTCTTCATCACCTCGTATATGAGATTGTCGATAACTCAATTGATGAAGCCTTGGCCGGATATTGCAATGATGTCTCCGTAACCATTAACACCGATGGTTCGATAACTGTTGTAGACAACGGTCGCGGCATTCCGACCGATATAATGCCAAACGAAGGAAAATCGGCTGCCGAAGTCGTTCTGACGGTTCTGCATGCCGGCGGCAAATTCGACAACGACTCCTATAAGGTATCCGGTGGTCTTCACGGGGTCGGCGTTTCGGTCGTCAATGCCCTCTCCAAATGGCTTGAACTGGAAATCCGTCGAGACGGCAAAATTTTTCGGCAATCCTACCGACGCGGCGACCCTCAGGCACCGCTTGAGATGACCGGCGAAACAAAAAAACGGGGCACCAAAATAACCTTCATGCCGGATGAGGAAATCTTTGAGACAACCGAATTTTCCTTTGATATCCTTTCCCAGCGTATCCGGGAAATGGCGTTCCTCAATGCCGGGGTGAGAATCAAGATCAGCGACGAACGGGTCGAAGGTAAGTCACACGAGTTCCACTATGAAGGAGGAATTAACTCCTTTGTCGAGTATCTTAATCGCAACAAGGTCGTGATCAACCCCAAGCCGATGTACTTTAAAGGTGAGAAGGGGGGCGTGGAGATGGAAGTTTCCATGCAGTATAACGACTCCTATGATGAGAAAGTCTTCGCCTTTGCCAACAACATCAACACTCATGAAGGCGGCACCCATCTTGCCGGTTTCAAGGCTGCCCTGACGCGTACCATGAACTCCTATGCCACGGCTAATAACCTGCTCAAAAACGAGAAGGTCACAGTTTCGGGCGATGACCTGCGTGAGGGGTTAACCTGTGTTATTTCGGTCAAGATCCCCCAGCCGCAGTTCGAAGGGCAGACAAAGACCAAGCTGGGTAACTCCGAGGTCAAAGGGTACGTTGAATCGCTCCTCAACGAGCGCATGGCGGTGTATCTCGAAGAAAACCCCAAGATTGCCAAAGATATTCTCAACAAGTCGATTGAAGCTGCCCGGGCTCGTGAAGCGGCCCGCAAGGCCCGCGACCTGACCCGCCGCAAAGGCGCTCTGGATATGGGGGGGTTGCCGGGTAAACTGGCCGACTGCCAGGAAAAGGATCCGGCGCTTTGTGAACTGTACCTGGTCGAAGGTGATTCCGCCGGTGGCTCGGCCAAACAGGGGCGTGACCGGAAAAATATGGCGATTCTACCGCTCAAGGGGAAGATCCTCAACGTCGAGAAGGCCAGATTCGACAAGATGATCTCTTCGCAGGAGATTCGCACCCTGATTACGGCGCTCGGCACCGGCATCGGCAAGGATGACTTCAATATCGCCAAGCTGCGTTATCACCGCATTATTGTCATGACGGATGCCGACGTCGACGGTCAACACATCCTGACGCTGCTGCTGACGTTTTTCTACCGCAATATGCGTGAACTGATTGAACGGGGCCACCTCTATATCGCTCAGCCACCGCTCTACAAAGTGAAGCGCGGCAAAAGAGAACAGTATCTGCGTGATGAGCACGCCATGCAGGAATTCCTGCTGGAAGAGGGATCTGAAGATCTGACCCTGCGCCTTGAAAAGGGTGATCGGACCTACAACGGCAAGCAGATCATCCCGGTCATCAAACAGTTCATTGAAAACCGTGCCATTTTCAATAAGGTTGTCAAGAAGGGCATTTCTCCCGAACTGCTTTCAATTGTCATCCGCAGCAACGTCCCGTCCGGTGTGGAAGAGCTGTCTGAGTTTTTGCCATATCTTGAGGCAATGAAATCACTGGCTGATGGTTCAGGATACGAGATAGAAGAACACCGGATTGCCTTCCGTATTGGTAATATCCGCTCCATCATTGATCAGCAGACGCTGGCGGTACTTTCGACGCGTGAATATGAGCTCCTGGTTGACAACCACCGCCGTATTGTGGAAACAATGGCTGATGGCCGGGCTTTTGTCGAGCAGGAGGGAGGTAAGATACTGTTTGAGACAACAAATCATCAGGAACTGCTTAACTTCTTCCTCGAAAACGCCAAAAAAGGTCTGGCAATCCAGCGCTATAAAGGTCTGGGTGAGATGAACCCGGAGCAGCTCTGGGAAACCACCATGAATCCTGAAAACCGCATGTTGCTGCAGGTCAAGATCGAGGATGTTGTCGAGTCCGATGAGATTTTCACTATCCTAATGGGTGACCAGGTTGAGCCGCGGCGTGACTTTATTGAGAAAAATGCACTGAACGTCGTAAATCTGGATATTTAATTGACCCACATACTGCTGTTATCCTGCAAAAGTTACAATCGAAGTTTGAAAAATAAGAGAGGGGTTGCTATTAATTAATGGCAAACCCCTCTCTTATTAATGCTGTGAACCTCACAGTTTGAAATTGTATGGCAAAAGAGGCGAGCTTACCGGCGGCACCAAAATGACAGAGCAGTATGCCCAAAAGCACGGCAAGCCGCGTCTGGTCGTGCTTTTGGATGAATGAACGTCCAAAACCGGAAACAGTCACGCAATGGCTTAAAAAAATGATATACTGATTGCAAACGTGGCAGGTACAAGAGAGAGTAAATAATTTATCAGCAGTCGATCCCGTTTTTACGAGCAGTGTTGACCGAAGCAGCAAAAGAATTACCATAAAGGAGATTTATTATGCATGAAATTAATACCCCGTATCCTCGAACCGCAACCCAGGTAGTCGTGAGGCAAAATACCCTTGTGCGTCAGGTTTACGCCTGGATGGGAGCAGGGTTGGCACTCACAGCTTTCATGTCGCTCATCACGCTCTCCTCACCTGTTCTTCTCAGTGCCGTGTTAGGGAACAAGGTGGTTTTCTATGGCCTGATGATCGGCGAACTGGTTTTAGTATTCACCCTGGTCGGCGCAATCAACAAGTTTAGTGCGACGACGGCAACGCTAATATTCATTGCCTATTCGGCGCTTAACGGCATCACCTTGTCCAGTGTAGCTCTGGTTTACACCGCCACTTCGATTACCTCCACCTTCGTTACCACTGCAGGTATGTTCGGAGCCATGAGCATCTATGGTTTTATGACCAAACGTGACCTGACCTCATGGGGTAATTTCCTGTTTATGGGTCTGATTGGTGTGGTGATTGCCTCTGTTGTCAATATCTTCGTTGGCAGCAGTGCCGTTTCATGGGTCATCTCCGGGATTGGAGTGCTTGTCTTCACCGGTCTGACTGCTTATGACACCTGGAAGATCAAAGCAATGGCAGCCCAGGGAACCGAGGGCAGAAAACCAGCGATCCTTGGCGCACTGACACTGTATCTGGACTTTATCAACCTCTTTCTCATGTTGCTGAATTTTACAGGAGATCGGCGCTAATAAGATCATTTTCGTATCGCCAATGGGATGCGATTACTACGTGTATGCCTGCTTTGAGGAGTCGCCCCGATAAAGTGGGACTCCAATATTGAGACGCTACAGCTTCTGAAGCCGCTGTAATAGGAGCAGTTGCCGTGAAATCCGCTGGGAGTGGATCTCCAGAATACGTGACAAGAGAAACCTTTGTGCGCCAAGTAGTTACCGACTCGATTATTACGACTGTTCCCCTGCCACTGTGGTTCTGGAACCTTGATACTTACATACCGACAATTAACATTACTATTTTTGGGGATTCCGAATGTATAACAATTGGCATGATCAAATTAAGCCCTCTCAACTGCAAGCTGACAAAGATACGCTTACCGCAACGTATGGCAAGTTTTACGCTGAACCGTTTGAAAAAGGTTTTGGAACTATACTCGGCAACTCACTAAGACGTGTTCTGCTCTCATCTATTCGGGGGGCCGCAATTACCTCTTTGCGAATCAAAGGGGTACTGCATGAGTTCTCGGCTATTCAAGGTGTCACCGAGGATGTCACTGAAATAATCTTAAACCTGAAAGCAGTCCGGTTTAAATTGCATTCTACTGAACAGGCCATTGTTCACATTAAGTGCAAAGGAGCCGGAGTTGTCACCGCAGGCAATATTATTACCGGGCATAATGTTGATGTAATGAATCCTAACAAATACATCGCCACCTGTGGGGCTGATGCTAATCTTGATATCGAGATGGCTATAAAAATTGGTCGCGGGTATGTACCTGCTGAGCGTAATCGAAGTGAAAGCGATCCAGTTGATGCTATCGCGATAGATTCAATTTATACACCGATCAAAAAAGTTAATTTTTCAGTCAGCACATCACGTGCCGGACAATTGACCGATTATGACAACTTAACTCTTGAGGTCTGGACTGACGGCAGTGTCACACCTGAAGACGCTGTTGCGTATGCAGCTAAGATTCTGAAGGAACAGCTGACTATATTCGTTAACTTTGATGAGGAATACGTGCCGCCAGTAGGTGAAGATCTTCAAGAAGCTGCTGCCGACTTAAATGAATACCTGTATCGCAAAGTCACGGACTTCGAACTGTCGGTCCGGTCAGGCAACGCTCTTAAAAACGCCGGGATTACGGTTATTGGCGAGTTGGTCATAAAATCTGAATCCGAGATGCTGAAAACAAAGAATTTCGGCCGGAACTCACTAACCGAGATGAAAGATCTTCTCGGCGGGATGGGGCTATGCTTTGGAATGAAAATCCCGAACTTCCCGGACCCTGAGCTAATGGATCAGTTGGATGATGAGCCTGCCGAGGATGAAGATTAGCGTCGCGACACAGCGCGAAAGTGATCACGCCTGTGGCAGCACGGCAATGAGTTCGGCCGTTGTCAGGATTGCATGGGCAAAATTGGGGCCATTCAGTGCGTGCGCTGCATGCATCCGATCCATAGAAAAGGCTGCAGTTGCATCCTTCAGCAGTGTTACGTGGTAGCCGAGTTCCATGGCATAACGGCCGGTGGCCTCAATACAGGTATTGGCAAGCATGCCAACCAGAATTACCTTGTCGATCCCGTGCTGTTTGAGCAGGAAGTCAAGATCGGTATTCGCAAAACCGTTCTGAGCCCAGTGTTCCTTAATGACGATGTCGCCTGGTTGGGGCATGAAGTCGGGATGCCATTCGCCGCCCCATGCACCCTTTGCAAAAACCTGCCTCCTGCCAACGGCAACCTGGTCCGGACTCGGATGAGCCCAGCTTTCATAGTCGCCCGGTTCCCAGCGACGATGGGGAACGAAGAAGATACGGATGCCAGCCATGCGGGTCTTGGAGATGACGTTTCGCAGGTTGTCGAGAAGTCCGACCTCCGTGGCAACAGCTTCAACCAGTGGCCAAAGCTTGCCGCCATTGGACAAGAAATCATTATAGGAATCCACCACGAGCAGGGCCGTCTGTTCCTTTGTATAGCTGGTATAGGTCATGTTATTTCTCTTTCCGGTGTTTATGAAGTTATTCCCCCCAAATTAACGGATTCCCTGAGGGTACGGACAATCATGACAATGCCACCTGTGGTGTTTTTTAAAATGTTATCACGCATAATCGATATGGCAATAGCAGGATCAACGATAAGATGAAATCGATTGCTTTGATGGATACGGAGTCGGTTTTAGTTCTTACGATGATTTTCTGCAACAGAGGACGCAAAAACACCGGCTCCAGTATATTACTTCCACATTAAGCCGTCTAAACCGGGCACTGAGAAGAGGGATGTCATGTTTGAATCTCAATACAACGACGAGATGGAAGCCGAAGTGAAACGCCTTGAGGCCAAAATGCGAGCCATCAACGCCGGGCACCCTGAATGGGTCAACGCCTGCGTAGCTTGTGGAAGCGAGTTGGCCGACACCGATACCGACAGGTGTACACACTGCATCTGAAGTTAGCAAAACCCTGAACTTGTGATATCCAGTATTCAGAGAACCGGAACACGTTAAAGAGGTACAGAATAATTCTCTGTACACTCATCGCGGCTCCATGAGTCCAAATTACCGTTAGTCAGTTTTACCTGTACGGTCACTCCTTCCTGGGTACATCCAAACGAATAGCCCACCTCGCCGCTTTTCATATTAAACAGCGAGACGTGCTCATCTCTCTGTTCTGTCCGGTAGCATACCTGTTCAAATTTAGTCGTAGTCACAAAACTCACCTCCTTTTTGTGCTAGAGGCTTTTGAGATTGCTGAATTCGCCCCACTCCAGATACGTTTTTGGCTCTTCAACAAATAAATAAATCTCTTCCAGCATTTTTAAATGATCGCGTTCTTTGTCTGCCAGCAACCGGCAGATGTCCCTCAGTTGCTCGCTCTCCGCCTGCCTGTTCAGCTGATCCAGAAAATCGATTGTTTCCTTTTCTTCCTGCTCAGCAAAGCGGCAAACATCCGGATCGTCTTTCATGGTCTTTGCCAGATGGTCCAGATCGCTCTGCGGACTAAATACGCACATATTTTCTTTCAGTCCTTCGAGGTCCCGCGCGCCAGATATTTTTATGCTTTTTTTCAACGCCATCAATTTTTCCACATGTTCACCTTCTGCAGATGCAAATAGTGAAAACAGACGTTTCATCTCTTCATGTGCAACAGCTTCCGAGAGGCGTTCGTAATGAGCCTGCGTCTCTTTTTCATCTTTATGGTACATTCGAGGATGTTCATCGCACTCTCCTTTCCCCTGCAGTCAAAAACCTTTTAATGCGTTGCTATTCAACTTACAGAGCTATTTTACCACTTTTATATAGTCATAGTAGCAAAAACTTGATCTTTATGGTCGGGTAGAACATTTTGCACAGCCTGTCCACATAGGAAAGCCAGAATGTGCTGCTGGAGACAGCCCACGTTGGGCACCACGTATGTTGAAAGTGTGTTAAACTCGACGCAGATCAACAACATAATACGCTGTTGCACTTGGGAGATCGTATTACGGACGAGACCGGCGACTGAAGTAGCGTATTTAATTGACAGTATCCTCTTTACATGGAATGGCGTGCTGTGAAGCGCGTCATCAGCTTTCGAGAATACATGAACCGAAAACGTTCAAATATAATTCTGATCGGAATGCCGGGCGCAGGCAAAAGCACCGTCGGGGTTATTCTGGCGAAGCAAACATTACGTGGCTTCGTGGATACGGACGTGCTCATTCAGACCTCACAGAAACGGACGTTGCAGGATATTGTTGATTCTGAAGGGTATGCTGCATTGCGGGAAATAGAGGGAGATGTTCTGCAGGAAATTTCTGCCACGAACTGCGTTATTGCCACTGGCGGCAGCGCTGTTTACAGTGCCAGTGCCATGGCGCATCTCAAAGCGGGCGGCATTGTCATTTTTCTGGATGTGGACCTGCTCACACTTGAAGCGAGGATTCACGACTTCCGCACGCGAGGTATTGCAAAAAGATCCGATCAGGACTTGGCGGACTTATTTCACGAACGCTTCACTCTGTACACAAAGTACGCGGATATAACTATCCGCTCTGCCGGGCTGACGCAAGATGCTGTTTGTGCGCATATTTTGAACATGTTGAGAGATAAAACCTGACCAAGCCGCGGGCCGGCACAAATTGTTCCGGCGGACTGTTGCAGGCTGACGCTTGTCGGGCCACGATGCCGATAAAATAGATGGTATAAATAGGGTTCTCTTGTCGGAGAATTTATGGTAGTATCCACTGCTGTTTTGCAGGACATTTTTTCTGAAATCTCGAAATTTTCCCCTGAATTTGATGTAGAAATAACGCGTTAATTGCTGATACGAGGTACTAATGCAGATCCCAGCGGAAATCGCAACGAACAAGGTAGCGGTTAATATTGAAGATGAAATGAAGCGTTCCTACATGGATTATGCCATGTCGGTCATTATCGGCCGTGCCCTTCCGGACGTGCGCGATGGTCTCAAGCCGGTTCACCGGCGCTGCCTCTACGCCATGTACGACATGAGCAATGACTATAACAAGCCGTACAAAAAATCGGCCCGTGTGGTCGGTGATGTTATCGGTAAGTATCATCCGCACGGCGACACGGCCGCGTACGACACCATCGTGCGTATGGCCCAGGATTTTTCGCTCCGCTACATGCTGGTGGATGGCCAGGGTAACTTTGGTTCAGTGGATGGCGACCGCCCGGCTGCAATGCGTTATACCGAGATCCGCCTGCGCCAGCTTTCCCATGAACTGCTGGCCGATCTGGACAAAGAAACCGTCATCATGGTCCCGAACTACAACGAGGAGATGCTCGAGCCGACGGTGCTCCCGTCCAAGTTCCCGAATCTGCTGGTAAACGGCTCGACCGGCATTGCGGTCGGCATGGCCACCAACATTCCACCCCACAATCTGGGCGAAGTGATTGACGGCATCATTGCCGTGATCCAGAATCCGGAGATAGATTTTGAAGAGCTGCTGGCAATGGTCCCGGGGCCGGACTTTCCGACCGGTGCCACCATCTACGGCCGCCAGGGTATCAGGGATGCGTACCGTACCGGTCGCGGCATTATCCAGATCCGTGCCAAGGCCCACGTCGAAGCCTCAAAACGTTCAGAGCGCCAGGCGATCATCGTTACCGAGCTTCCCTACCAGGTCAACAAGGCCCGCCTGATCGAAAAAATCGCCGAGTTGGTCAAGGAGAAGAAGGTCGAGGGGATTACCGAGATCCGCGACGAGTCCGACCGCCAGGGGATGCGGATCGTTATCGAAGTCAAACGGGACGAAAATGCGGAGGTGCTGCTCAACCAGCTCTACAAACAATCCCAGTTACAGGTGTCGTTCGGTATCATCATGCTGGCCATTGTCCACAATCGTCCCCGCGTGTTGACCCTGCGCGAGATGATGGATTGCTTTATCGAGCATCGCAGCGAAGTCGTAACTCGTCGCACCAACTTTGAGCTGAAGAAGGCGCTGGCCCGCGCTCATATTCTGGAAGGTCTCAAGATTGCCCTGGACTGGCTGGATGCCGTGATTGAAATGATCCGTGAGTCCAAAACCCCTCCCGAAGCCAAATTGGCCCTGATGGAAGGCAAGTTCGCCGATCCCGAATTCCTGGCGCGGCTCAATCTGCCCCGCCCTGTCGGTTTTGAAAGTTCGGTGCAGTTATCCGAGATCCAGGCCCAGGCAATTCTGGAGATGCGCCTGCAGCGCCTGACCGGCCTCGAGCGGGACAAGATCATCGCTGAGTATGAAGAGATTATGAAGCTGATCGCCCGTCTGCGCGAGATCCTGGCGTCCGATACCGAAATATTCAAGATAATCGTCGCCGAGCTGTCCGAGATCCGGGAACGGTTCGGCGACAAACGCCGCTCCGAAATCGCCGACAAGAGCGCCGATATTTCATTGGAGGACACCATCGAAGATGAAGAGATGGTTGTCACCATTTCGCACACCGGTTACATCAAGCGGAGCGCCGTTGACCTCTATCGCTCGCAGCGTCGCGGCGGCAAAGGCAAGACCGGCATGAAGACCAAAGAGGAGGATTTCGTCGAGCAGCTCTTCATCGCCTCGACCAAGGATTACCTGCTCTGCTTCACCGATGCCGGGCGGATGTACTGGCTCAAGGTCTACGAGATTCCGGAGGGGAGCCGCACCACCAAAGGAAAGGCGGTCGTTAACCTGGTCAACGTCGCGGCCGGAGAAAAGATTACCACGATCCTGCCGGTCAAGGAGTTCAGCGAGAACACGTACCTCTTCATGGCCACCCAGAATGGCGTCGTCAAAAAGACTCCTCTGGTGGACTACTCCAACGTCCGCTCTGGCGGCATTATCGCCGTTAATCTGGATGATGGTGACAAGCTGATCTCCGTGGCGCTGACCGATGGCAGCAAGGACATCTTCCTTGCTTCGCGGGGCGGCAAAGCCATTCGCTTCAACGAGGAAGATGTGCGCTCCATGGGACGTGTCACCCGCGGGGTGCGCGGCATGAACCTTGCCAAGGACGACCGGGTGATCGGCATGGAGATCGTTGATAATACGGCGGTCGGCTCGACCATCTTCACTGTCTGCGAAAACGGCTTCGGCAAGCGTACCGATCTGGACGAATACCGCGATCAGTCGCGTGGCGGCAAGGGAATCATTACGATAAAAACCACCGAGCGGAACGGTTGCGTGGTCAACGTCATGCAGGTTGCGGACGACCACGATCTGATGGTAATTACCGATCAGGGGAAGATCCTGCGGGTGCCGGTTTCCGGGTTCTCGGTCATCGGGCGGAATACCCAGGGTGTCACGCTGATGAACACCGAAGATAATGAGAAGGTTGTGGCTGTCGCCCGTCTGGCTGAAAAGGATGAGGACGAAGAAAATATGGAAGAAGATATGGAAGGGACTGAAGAAGAGGTGTAGCAAAAAACTTCAGTTCGCGAACAGAATATAAACAGAACCGGGACGCGGCCAATCAGGTGCGTCCCGGTTCTGTTTATAGCGTCGAAATGGTACAAGTCCTTTTAGTGGTAAAATGACACTCCCACCAATATCTTGCTTGAGTTGATCGGTTCATTAGGCTCAGCTGTGCCGGCATTTGAGATGTGATGATAGCGGTACTCAAAATTCAGTGCGGTTTTCTTGTCTATGAAATACTGCAGCCCGGTTCCCCCTTGGTAGCTGAAGCAGAGTTTCGTGCCCATCGTCGGCAGTCCCAGGTCCACGTACAACGGGCCGCCTCCGGCAAACACGTAGGGTACAAACTTGTCCATGCTGGTGAATCTCCAGTGGCCGAGCACGTATCCCCCCACCATGGAGCGGTCGCCATGGTCTACCGCCATGTGGTAAGGGAGCTCAAGTAAAATCTCATGTCGACCTTGATACCAGCTCCCTTTGCCGACCTCATCCGAAAGAAAAAAACCGGCCCGCAGGATGAAGTCCCACGTCTGAACCTGATGGCGGGTTGCACCGAAGCCGATATGTGAAATGCCGTAACCGGTGAGGACGCCGTATTCCCCCGACGCAGTGGAGGCGGTGTTATCTGCTGACGCCGGCAATGCCCGTGAAAAAATGATCAGCACTACAAAAATGAAGGCTTTTTTCCAATTTTTCATTATAGTGCTCCTGTGGAATTGGTGCATTGATGTTACCACTTTTGTTTTTTCTCAAAAGCCAGTATTTCTGGCAGATGGCGCATAAATGACATGATACTGTGGGGGGATTTCCACAGCATCCGAGTATAGCCCCATTGGATGCGGTGGCGGTGGTAGAAGCGCCGGATGAACTCGTTGTAGAGATCTTCCAGCTGCTGTTTGGTCATGCCGTGTGGCACAAAAACGAAGTTCAGGCAATTCATCAGATCCCAGTTCTCCTCGAACTCTCCCCGCTCTCTGGTCGTGGCATAGACCGGCGCGCCGGGAAATGGGGTGAATTTCGTGACATTGATCTCGTCCAGCGGAAGAGACAGGGCATAATCGATGGTGCGGCGGATAGCTGCCTCGGTCTCGCCCGGCAGGCCGACCATAAAGAGCCCCTTGACCCGCATGCCGGCCTCCTTCACCATGAGCAGCTTCCGCCCCACTTCATCCAATCCTAAAAATTTCCGATGTTGTTTTACTATTTCCGGATCACCCGACTCGATACCGAAATTGACCTGCCAGCACCCGGAGCGTTTGAGGAGCGCCAGCAGCTCCAGGTCCACATGCTCCAGGCGGGCAATGCAGTTGTAGGTAACCTTCAATCCCTTGCGTTCTTTGATTGCGCAGAACTCTGCCACCCTTTGCCGTCTGCACCGCGGTAGGCGACGCCGGGAATCTGGCCGATCCCTTTGAAACCGGCTTGAGCCAGCTCCAGCATGGTATTTTCGCCTTCGCCGATCACCAGGCAATCAATGGCCGGAAATGAATCCAGAAGCGGCGCGCCGATGGTACAGGCGTGGGCTCCGCCAAAGAGGGTGAATATGTGCGGCGCTTTTTCCTTTACCGAGGCGGCGATTCGATACCCCTCATTGAATGAGGAGGTTGTCGTGGATATGCCGAGGCAGTCCGGCCTGCGCCGGATTATTTCATCAACCAGTTCAGCAAGCGGCCGTGGTGTTGCATAACAGTCGATTATTTCAACGTCGATGCCCGCCCGTTCAAGTACGGCGGCAATGCTCATCATACCGAGCGGCGGCATCAGGTTGAACACCGTGCTGATGTCTTTCATCCCTCCGAGCCAGTTGCTGCCGTAAGGGTGCAGGAGAATGACTTTCACTCGTAAACTCCGCGATAAAAGGTGTTTTCCGGTTTCATGCGACTCGAGAGAACGCGCACATATCTATAGCATAAAGTTGTTGGAAAAGCAGGTGCGATTATCTGGCTGCACCTCAATCCACCCCGTCATATATGGCGGATATGTTGCGTATGACGGATACCGCTACTGCTTGCCCATGGACGTGCACCCTGCCAGATTTGTTTTTCCAGTACAATCAAGCTGTTGCACTCTTGTAGTTTCTGCTGTTCTCTGGCACAATGCGTGAATGATTTTAGCTCGCCATCTATTGGCAAGGCTATCTAAATATGGTACCGCTCGGGCAGCTAAGGGAATCGGAATGTCAGAAGAATCGTCAAAACAAGCACGGCTTTCGCAATCCCGCCTCACCCACCAGGCTCGTCCGAAACTCCTTCTCATTTATCCTGCGACGCACAAGCTCGGCTGGGCAAAATATTTTCAGCTTCCTTCCCTCTCTCTCCAGCAGGTTGCTGCAGTGACACCTTCGCAGTGGGAGGTGACCCTCGTCGATGAAAGCCAAGACCCGATTCCATGCGGCAGAGATTTCGACCTTGTTGGAATCACCGCCATGACCCACCAGGCGACCCGGGCCTACGAAATAGCCGACCAATTCAGGGCAGAAGGGGTTCCGGTCATCATGGGGGGGATGCACCCGACGGTCATGCCGGAAGAGGCTCTTACCCATGCGGATGCAGTGGTCATTGGCGAGGCTGAGCCGGTCATGGCCACGCTTCTCGATGATTTTCTCGGCGGCCGGCTGGAAAAGGTATACCGCGCACCCATATCGCAGGATGATAAACTCCAAGTCCCCTGGCCGCGCCGAGAAATCCTGGCCGGCAAGCGGTACCTTACAACCCAGACCGTCCAGGCCAGCCGTGGCTGCCCGTACGACTGCGCTTTTTGCACCGTTACGCACTATTTCGGAAACCGTTTCCGCTACCGCGACCCTGCCGATATCCTCGCCGAAATCGGCGCTTTCCCCCGCAAGCTGGTGATATTTCTGGATGACAATCTGTTGGGGGATCCCGCGAAGGCACGGCCGATCCTTGAAGGGATGGCAGAGATGGGGATACGATGGGGCTCCCAGACAAGTCTGCGTTTTGCCGAAGACCGGGAGCTGCTCAAACTCGTCGCCCGTTCCGGTTGCATCGGCCTCTTCGTCGGGATCGAGTCGATAACGGGACCGTATTCCCTGCTTGCCAAATCGGCGGGGCAGACATCTCAGGCAGAACTTATGAAGCGGGTCAGTGATGCCGGTATTATCCTCGAAACGTCTCTTATTTTCGGTTTTGACGACCATGACCAAAGCATCTTCGAAAAAACGCTCCGCTTCGTTGAGGAGTGTTCTGCGAGTGTTCCCACATTCAACCTGCTGACCCCGTATCCGGGAACAAAGCTTTTTCAACAGTTCGAGCAGGAGGGGCGCCTTCTGCACACGGAGTGGAACCGTTACAACCACTCGGAAGTCGTCTTCCGGCCGAAGCTGATGTCGCCTGAACAGCTCTACCGGGGGTGGCTGGAGGCGCGCAAGGAGGCGTATACCTGGCCTTCCATCCTGTCCCGTGTCTGGAAAAATCCGGGCCGCCGCTTTACAAACCTGGCTTACAACATTCTCCGCAAGGGGCCTAATGACCGCCTTAAGGCCTCCGATGTGGATGAATGTTCTTTTCAGCAACCATTTCAGGAGTCAATACATGAAGTCGACGGTGCAAAATGCCGCCAGGACCAGTACCATGCGTAATAGCACCATCGTCAACCGCGACTTCTATGATGTTCTCTGGGCGGAGTCTCATCTTCAGCGGCCTGATCGTTTCAATACCTGGCCGCTGATTTCCGCGTTGCTGCCGCTTGCCCCGGCGCGCTTGGAAATAGGGCCAGGTCTGCGCCCGCGCCTGCCAATCCACGGCACCAGTTTCGTTGACATCAGCCCACCGGTGATCGAACGGCTGACAGAGTGCGGCGGCATCGCGGTCACCGGTGGCATCGGTGATTTACCGTTTGGCGCTGGGAAATTTGAACTTGTCTGCGCTTTTGATGTCATCGAGCATGCCGAAGATGACCGGCGGGTTTTTGGTGAGGTGAGTCGCGTGCTTAAGGAGGGAGGTTACTTTGTTTTTTCCGTCCCCCTGCATACAAGATTCTGGACAAAATTCGACGAATTCGTGGGCCATGTGCGCAGGTATGATCCTGCGGATTTGCTGGCATTGCTTGCCGCCCATGGTCTGGCCATCGAAAAAAGTGCCGTATACGGCATGCAACCGGCTAACCCACTGCTGTTGGACCTCGGGGTCTGGTGGCTTAAACATCACCGGCGGGAAGCAATGTGGTGCTATAACAAGGTTCTCATGCCGCTGGGGATGCTCATTCAAAAGCGATTGAAATTCGTCGCTGGACTGGCCGACACGGCAGGTGTTGATGAGATTGTTCTGGTGTGCCGCAAGCGGACCGGGGCTTCTGAGGAACACGGTGTATTGACTTGATATCATTTGTTATGTAATGTTTATTTCTTTATCTTCAGGTCTCGGAGTGACGTTACGACGCACAATGTTTTAACAGTCGATGTGGAGGATTGGTACCATGTCTGCGCGCCTGGGGTGGCTGTGCCTTCACGCGGGACATGGCGGGTGCGGAGAAACTTGGAGAGAATTCTGGCGCTGCTTTCTCGGCATGACCAGAAGGGCACGTTTTTCATGCTTGGTTCCGTGGCGGAAAACGATCCGGATTTGGCACGAATGATCTGTTCGGCAGGTCATGAAATAGCCTCCCATGGCTATTCACATCGTCTGGTGTCTGATCTGACACCACAGCAGTTCCGGGATGAACTGCAACTCACCGAACGGATTCTGGTGGAGCAGACCGGGCAGCGCCCGTTTGGATACCGGGCGCCGCAATGGTCTTTGTCTGCACAGACCGGCTGGCCCTTTGCCATCCTGCGGGAAGAGGGGTATCTCTACGATTCAAGTCTCAACCCGCTTCCGTTTGTGGGTAATTCCCGCGGCAGCCGTACCCCCTACCGTCTTCTCGGTGAAGGAGCGGACCTGTGGGAAATCCCGCCGATGGTGACGCGATTGTGGGGCGGCAACCTGCCGACCGGTGGCGGATGGGGATTCAGGTTTTTTCCGTTCAGGACCATTTGTACGACTATCGATGGGCTGAACCGGTCCCATCAACCTGCTGTTCTGTATCTTCATCCCCGAGAGGTGGACCCTGCCGGCCCCCGGCTTGATCTCCACTTCCCGAAACGGTTCGTCTCCTATGGAACCCGAACGGATGCGTCCATCCGGTTGAGCGGGCTGTTACAACGGTATCGATTTACCACCATCAAGGAGTTACTGAACACGTGGCAGCATGTATCCTGATTCCTGCATATAACGCTGAGAAAACCATTCTGGCAGTGGTGCGGGAGAGTCTGGAACATGGCGTGCCGGTCGTACTGGTGGATGATGGTTCAACCGACGCTACGTCTGCTTTGGTTGCCGGATTACCGGTGACGCTGCTCCGACACGAGCAAAACCGTGGTAAGGGTGCTGCGCTGAAAACCGGTTTTGCCTGGGCGATCGAGTCCGGTTTTGATGCCGTGGTCACCATCGATGCGGACGGCCAACATGATATGTCAGCTATCCCGAGGCTGGTCACTTTTGCACAAAGCGGCAAGTGGGGTATATTGATTGCGTCCCGCCACGATCAGTTCGAACAGATGGCCGGGCTCCGTAAATTCTGGAATCGAATCGGTGTCTGGTGCATATGGAAACGTACCGGTTTTGAGATCACCGACAGTCAGTCCGGTTTCAGGTACTATTCAGGTGACGTGGTGAAAAAACTGTCGCTGGAGGCAAACGGATACGCTCTGGAGATGGAAATCCTGCTGAAGGCCTGGAAGAGCGGTTTTACGATTGGTTCCCTCCCGGTTGCCGCACGGGTTGCCGATGGACGCGCAACCAGCCACTACCGGCCCATAAACGATACATTTACTATCAGCATGACATTTTTACGTAATATGTGACGAGGCACTTTTCATATGATCAACACTCTGAAAAATTATACCAAAGATAAGGTGCTTTCCTATCTCCTGGAACTGGCGATAAATTCATCGGATGAGACCCTGATCCGCATGACCCATCTGATGGAGAGGATTCCCAAGAAAGACTACTACAAGGAACGCATCCGCTGGATTCGCGGTCTGGTGCGGGACAAGCATCCGAGTATCGAGTTCCCGCGCCGTATTTTGCGTGATCTGCACCCTAACCAGCGTGACAAATGGATCAGTAATCTGTTGGTCAATCACCTGCTCAACGGCACCAACAAACGCAAGGAGTGGAGCGACGCGCACGGTTACTATCCCCCTTCAACCGTAGTCATCAGCCCTACCATGCGCTGCAATCTGAACTGCTACGGCTGTTACGCCGGTGATTATGACAAGTCGCTGGAGCTCTCTCTGGAGGAGGTTGATTCCATCTTGCTCCAGATGAAGGAGATGGGGGTCTATTTTGCGGTAATATCCGGCGGTGAGCCGTTTTATATGGAAGGCATTTTCGAGATATTCAAAAAGCATAGCGACATGGCCTTCCTGGTCTTTACCCACGGCGGCTTGATCGATGAAAAAATGGTGGAGAAGCTGACCGAGGTCGGAAACGTCATGCCGTCATTTTCGCTGGAAGGGTATGAGCAGGAAACCGACGAACGCCGCGGCGCGGGACATTTCAAAAAGGTTATGCATGCCATGGACCTGATGAGGGAGGGGGGGCTGTCTTTCTGCGGTTCATTCACCCATTCCCGCAAAAACTCCGACATCATCACCAATGGCGACTATATCGACATGCTCCTGAAAAAAGGGGTCTTTGCGATGTGGCTCTTTTCCTATGTACCGGTAGGGCGCAAGCCTGAGCCGGAACTGATGCCGACCCCGGAACAGCGCGATGGCCTGCGCCGAACCGTTATCGACTACCGTGCCACCAAGCCGATGCTGTTCATCGATTTCTGGAACGACGGGCCGATGATCTCCGGCTGTCTGGCCGGCGGGCGCAAGTATTTTCATATCAATGCCAACGGCGACATCGAGCCGTGTGTCTTCTGCCATTTTGCCGTTGATAATATTCGCCGGACAACCATTCATGAGGCGCTGGCATCTCCCTTTTTCACTAAAATCCGCGCAAAGCAGGGCGAACACGAGAACCTGCTGCGCCCCTGCATGCTGATAGACCAGCCTGCTGCCGGACGGGAGCTGTTCGCCTCGGAGGGTGCCTATCCAACCCATGATGGGGCAGATGAAATCTTCACCGGACTGGCGGACAGCATGGATGACTACTCCCGCGCCTATGGTGAGATTGCCGATCCGGTCTGGGAAAACGAGTTCAAAGGCCTTCAGCCAAAGACGAAAAAAAGGGGCAGCAACTGATGAATGTACTGCTGGTAAACCCTCCATCATCCAGCGTATTTAACACATTTGGCCTGAGTCTCCCCCCCATCGGCCTGCTCTATGTCGCTGCCACCCTTGAACAGGCTGGCCACAGCGTGGTTGTACGGGACTTGGCTGCCGATGACGGACATCTGGATGATGCCGATATCCGGCGTGCCGATGTGGTCGGGATTTCGGCTGATACGACCAGGGCGAACAAGGCGCTTGCCGTTGCCCGCAGAGTATCTGCTGCCGGCCGGCCGGTGGTCATGGGTGGTCCCCATCCCCAATTCATGGCGGCTGATATTTTTGCTTCCGGGTATGTTGATTACATCGTCAGGGGAGAGGGGGAATTCACCTTTCCCAACCTTCTGACCGCTCTTCAAAACCGGGATAGTGTTGCCGCGGTAAAAGGGTTGATCATCAAGGATGGGCGTCACCAGATTGAAACCCCTGCCGCCGATCCGATTGACGTCGAAACCCTCCCGTTTCCCGCCCGGCACCTGGTGGATCTCCATCGGTACCGGGCCAGCATGGACGGCCGTCCCATCACCCCTATTGTTACCAGTCGCGGTTGTCCCGGCGCCTGTCATTTCTGTTCATCTTCAAGCTTTTTCGGCAGGGGGTGGCGTTTCCGCAGTGCCGGATCGGTGCTGGCCGAGCTGGATGAGGTCTATAACCGCTATGGTTTCCGGGCCGTCTGCTTCATGGATGACAACTTTACCCTTGCGCCGCCGCGGGTCGAACAGATTGCCGCCGGCATCATCGATCGTGGCTATGACCTGAAATGGTGGAACTTTTCACGGGTTGATACCATAGTGAAAAATCCGGCCATGGTCACCAAAATGGCGGCGGCCGGTTCCACAACCATCTATCTCGGCATTGAAAGCGGTAATGAGGATACGCTGAACTCCCTCGGGAAGAACACCACGGCCAGCGATGTTACCCGGGCAGTGGATATTTTGCGGCAAAACGGGATCGAATCCTATGGCAGCTACATCATCGGCAACCTGAACGAAACCGCCGCTGACGTGGAAAGTACGATTGACCTGGCGGTACGGCTCAATACCAACATTGCCCAGTTTACCATCCTGACCCCGTATCCCGGTACACAGCTCTATGAGGAGATCAAGGATCGCATCTTCTGCCGGCGCTGGAAGTTTTACGATGGTTTGCACATTGTTTTCCGTCATCCCCTGATAAATCGTCATTACCTGCAGTTTCTGCTCATCAAGGCTTTTGTGAAATTTTATCGGCGTTCGCACGAGGCCACCCAGGGGTTCAAGCAGGCTGCCGGCAGGGGCAAGCTAACGTTCCGGAAGCTGGCGCTCTGTGCGTGGGAGCTCTTTTTTTAACCATGAACACAGCATGTGCTACTTACTACTATCGTGCCGATACCGAGTTATATCAGTGACCTTTTACAGCAATTTCAATCTGTTCCTTATCAAACTGTTCACGATCCTGGTACCACGGTGGCTGTTCCCGCCGTTCACTTTTTTCTGGGGCGGCCTGTTTTACCTCCTGCTGACTGATACCCGGAGGGGAGTGCGTTCCAATCTGCAGGTGGTCACCGGCAGGGATGATGTGGAGCGGCTGGTGTTTTCAACCTTCCGCACGTTCAGCCATAACTGGTGTGATGAGATGCTGTTTATGCGGCTCAAGGGAGAAAAACTCCAGGCGATGATCGGGCGGCGCAGCAGCAGTGACACGCTCGATCAGGCGCTGGCGGCCGGTAACGGCGCGATCCTTGTTTCGCCCCATCTCGGCAGCTGGGAACTGGGCGGGTTGGGTCTGGCGGATTTGGGCTATACGATCAACATGCTGACGTTCCGCGAGCCGGATGAAAAGGTAAATGAGCTGCGTGAGGCTGTCAGGCAGGAACGCGGCGTCCGTTTCATTTATGTCGACCGGGATGATTCCTCGCCATTTGCCATAATCGAGGCGGTTAACGCACTGAGGCGTAACGAGGTGCTGGCGATACTCGGTGATCGGGACGGCTCATCCCACACCATTCTGATCGATTTCTTTGGCCGGCCGACCAACATCCCGGTGGGGGCCGCTCATCTCTCCCTGGCCAGCGGCGCGCCGGTCATTCCGGTTTTTGTCCTGCTGGAGGATAAAGGGCGCTACGCGACCATCATGGAAGAGCCGATTATTTTCTGCAGCGGTCACGGGGGACATGGCGATGCCATCCGCTCCGGCATGGAGAAACTGCTGGCGGTGTTTGAGCGATATATCCGGGCGTACCCTGACCAATGGTACAATTTATATGATTTTTTCGGCAGACGTACCGAATCAGGCAAACCAAAGGGCAGATGAACAGGTAACTACCGTTTAACCCAATTTAAAAATGTGGACCAGAGAGAGGAATAGTTCATGAGCGATGAGTTGATTGAAAAGGTTAAACAGATGATCATTGACAGCCTGCGTATCGAGGGGATGTCGCCCGATGAAATTGATGCTGACGCCCCGCTGTTCGGCGAAGGGCTCGGGCTTGACTCCATCGATGCACTGCAGCTCGTGGTAGCCATGGAGAAGGAATTCGGAGTCGTCGTCCCTGATGCCGCCACCGGTTCAACGGTCTTTGCCTCGGTGCGCAGCATGGCCGGGTATATCGGGGAACACCAGAAATGAAGGTACTCCTGATCTCCCCCGGGTGGCCAAAGGGGAGGTTGTGGGGGGAATTGGCCTTCAAGTTTCCCTCCCTCTCACTGGCTTCGATTGCCGCCGTCACCCCGCTGGAATGGGATGTGGAGTTGTGCGACGACAATTTTGAACAAATCGACTACGACACCGATGCCGACCTCATTGGCCTGACCGCCATGACCCCCCAGGCTCCACGCGCCTACGAGATTGCCGCCGGTTTCAAAAGCCGCGGCAAGACCGTGGTCATGGGGGGCTTTCACGCCAGCAATCTGCCGGACGAGGCGCTCACCAACGTTGATGCGGTGGTGGTGGGGGAAGGAGAAGTTGTCTGGCCCCTTCTTCTGGCGGATTTTCGCCGGGGGAGCCTCCAGCGTACCTACAAGCCGGATGCGATGATGAGCATGGCCGATATTCCATTTGCCCGTCGCGAGATATTCACCGGCAAGAAGTATCTGCTCACCAACACCATCCAGACGACCCGCGGCTGCCCCTTTGACTGTGAATTCTGCTCGGTAACCGCCTTTTACGGCCGCAAGTACCGGAAACGCCCGGTGGAGCAGGTGCTGGCCGAGTTGCAGGGTTTGAAAAAAAACAACGCCTTCGTCTTTTTCGTCGATGACAATATCGTCGCGGATCGCACCTATTCCCTGCCGCTCTTCCAGGGGATGAAGGGGATGGGACTCAAGTGGCTCTCCCATGCGCCGATCGATTTTGCCGCTGACCCCGAACTGCTGCGTGCCGCCGGTGAGTCCGGCTGCCTGGGGATGTTCGTCGGTTTCGAATCGCTCAACCAGGAATCCCTGGCCGCCATGGGCAAGGTCACCAACCGGGCCCAGTCATTCATGGCAAACGCCCAGGCCTTCCGTGACCACGGCATCGGTATCCTCGGCTCCTTTGTGCTCGGCTATGACGGCGAGACCCCCGAAATTTTCCCGAAACTGCTCCGTTTCTGTGAGGATGCGCGTCTCGAAGCGGCCATTTTTCCGCTGTTGACCCCCTACCCCGGCACCGCTGTCCGCCGCCGCCTGGAAGCGGAAGGGCGGATTATACCCAGCAGCTGGAGCGACTATGACATGGAGCATATCAACTTCCAGCCGAAGGGGATGACGATTGCCCAGCTTCAGGAAGGGTACGACTGGCTTAACCGCTCATTTTATTCATTTCCTTCCATGTATCGGCGGCTCTTTAAACTGCACCGCTCGGTACAGGTCTTTGGGCCGATGAATCTCGGTTTCCGCGCTGCCATCCGGCGCAAGAGGAACGGAGCATGATCTGCTGGATGTACCCCGGCCAGCCGATAGCCTTTACCGATACGTACAGTAACGACCCTGAATTTCAGAAGATCGCCCTGCTCTGCCAAGGTACGACCGGTTTCAATCCGATGGAAAGCGGTACGTCAGCCTCAAGCCTCACCCAGAGTGTGCGGCTCCAACTGCACGGCGTCTGTGTCAGCCTGTATCGTTCCGGCCAGCTGATGAGCCAGGGGCGCGGTCCGGACCTGATTGCCGAGCATAGCATGGGGATCTATGCCGCACTGGCGGCATCCGGCTCGATCGACAGCGGGGCGGCCCTTGCGTTGACATGCCGTATCGGCGTAGCCATGGCGGGCATGGGGTTGCATAGGGACTATGCGCTCGGATGTGTCATCGGCCTGACCTCCGGGCCGCTGGCGGATATCGCGGCCAACCACGGCATTTATCTCGCCAACCACAACACCTCGCGCCATTTTCTGCTGGCTGGTGAACGGGAAAAGGTGGAGGCAGCTCTGGCTGAGGCCACGGCTTCCGGCGCCTTTTCGGTGAGCATTTTTTCCTGTGACGCCCCGCTCCACACGCCGCTGATAGAAACAATTGCCGGAGAGCTGCGGCGGATCGTGGCGGAATACCGCTTTTCCGCACCACGGATTCCGCTGGTAGAGCATATCGGCCAGACGCCCCTGACAGCCGCCGCTATTCCGGCGTTTCTGGTGGATGAACTCTGTCGTCCGGTGTATTGGGAAACAACCTACCGCACGCTCCGCTCCCGAGGGGTGACGCGGTTTCAAGAGGTAGGAGCCGGCTCGGCGCTCGCCAAATTCAACCGCTGGATTGATAGCGAGACATGAAAAATCACGAAACCAGCATAACCGTCCGTTTCAACGAAATTGATGCCTACCGGGTGGCGTGGCACGGCCATTATGTCGCCTGGATGGAAATCGGCCGCAATGCTCTGGCAGGGCAGTTCGATCTCGATGCACTCCAGCTGATTGCCGATGGTTTTTTGGGGCCGGTGGTTGCTCTTGAGTTGAAATTTCTGCGTCCGGCCCGTTTTAACGAGGTACTGACGATCCAGACCACCCTGCGGCGCACCAGCACCGCCACCCTTGAATTCATCTCCACCATTATCGGCCCGGATGGTACAAAATGTGCCACCGGCGTGACAACCCACGCACTGACCGATATGAATGGCGTGCTCCAGTTTCAGATGCCGCCGGTGATTGCCGAGCGGGTCACGCGCCTGCTGGCGTGGCTGGAAGTTCCATGAAGCTGTTGCTGATCTCTGCCAACCGTGAGCGTGACCCCTACCCGGTCTTCCCGATCGGTCTCGCCTGCCTGGCCGGGCCGCTGGCAGCTGCCGGCCATGTTCTGGCCGTGCTTGACCTCTGTTTCGAATCCGATCCCCCGCAGGCCATTTCCACCGCACTTGCCGACCAGCACCCCGATGCCGTTGTCATCTCCCTGCGCAACCTGGACAACGTTACCTGGCCGGGAACGCGCAGCTATCTTGACGGCGTGAAGGATATCGTCGCCCTGATCCATGGCAGAGCCCTGAGCATCATCGGCGGCTCCGGGTTTTCACTGCTGCCGGTCGAAATCCTTGCCGCGGTCGGCGCCGATTACGGCATCACAGGAGAGGGAGAACAGCAGCTTCCCCGGCTTCTGGACTGCCTGGAGAGTGGTGGTGACCCCTCACTGCTGCCCGGGGTAGTCGTGCCCGGCAGGCCCGATTTTATTCCGCCGCTTCCGGTAGAGAACCCCGGCACTCCCGATCGCACCCTCTTTGATGTGGGCCGCTATTACCGTGAAGGGGGCATGGCCAATGTTCAGACCAAGCGCGGCTGTCCGTTCGGCTGCATCTACTGCACCTATCCGCTGCTGGAGGGGCGGAACATGCGTCTGCGTCCGATCGGTGAGATCATCGCCGAGATCCGCGCCCTGGCGAACGATTTTGGCGTTTCCTATCTCTACTTTGTCGATGATATCTTTAATTATCCGCCTGATTTTGCCTCACACCTGTGCCGTGCCATGACGGCGGCGAAGCTGCCGGTCAACTGGTCGGCTTTTATCAACCCTGACTTCATCACCGCCGGGCTGATGGAAGAGATGCTGGCGGCCGGGTGCGATGCCGTGGAGTTCGGCAGCGATTCCGGATCGCCGCTGATGCTGGAAAACATGCGCAAATCATTCACCGTCGAGGACTTGCGCAGGGCGTCACGCCTCTGCACGGATCTCGGCCTGGATTTTGCCCACTATATGCTTTTTGGCGGTCCCGGCGAGACTCGCGCCACCATTTTGGAAACGTTCGACCTGATGGACGAGGTGGAGCCGACGGCGGTCATCGCCATGACCGGTATCCGCATCTACCCGCATACCGCTCTGTACCGCACCGCTATTGACGAGGGGCTCATACAGGAATCCGCCTCGATGCTGGAGCCGGTTTTTTATATTTCTCCGCTGATCCGGGATGGTTTCGCCGACCTGATCACCGCCGAAGCGATGAAACGGAGGAACTGGATTGCGCCCGGCCTGGAGATCAACGCCAGTTCCGCCATGCTGGACGCAATCCGCATGTTCAAGGTCAAGGGACCGCTCTGGAAGATGATCAAGGGTCTCGGGCGAAGCCACCACCGGCCGCTCAGCTGATCACTCTGCCGATACCCGCAACTTCGGCAGGTGCCGCACGCTGGACATTTTTCGGTGCGACCGGTATACTTGACGCAGTACATTAGTTCATTGGGGTGGTTATGGAGTTCAAGGATTCAATTGTTGTTGTTACCGGCGGGACGAGGGGGATCGGCCGGGCCATCTCCCTGGCTTTTGCCCGTGAAGGCGCCACCGTGTTCGCCGCCTATCTGAGCAACGACGAAGCTGCCCGGGCTGTGACCGAAGAGGCCGACGGCCTGCCGGGGACGATTACACCGTTCAAGGCTGACGTGTCTACCTCTGAGGGCGCGACCGGATTGATCAACGCAGTCGCTGCGGCCTCCGGGCATATTGATGTCCTGGTGAATAACGCCGGCATTATCAGAGACTGCTACCTGGCCATGATGTCGGAGGATGATTGGGATGCGGTCATCCGCTCAAATATCAATCCACTTTTTCACTGCAGCAAGTGGGGTCTGCGCAAGATGATGGGACGTCGCAGCGGCAGTATTGTCAACATCTCTTCAATCTCCGGGATAATCGGCACTCAGGGGCAGAGCAACTATTCTGCCTCCAAGGGGGCTGCGATCAGCTTTACAAAATCGCTGGCACGCGAGGCCGGCCCGATGGGGATACGTGTCAACGCGGTTGTGGCCGGGATTATTGCGACGGAGATGACCGCTGCCCTGAAGCAGGATGTGGTGGAACAGATTGTCCGCAGGTCGTCCCTCGGGAGGATCGGTACAGCTGAAGAGGTTGCTGCCGCAGTCATGTTCCTTGCGTCGGAGCGGGCTTCGTATATCACGGGTCAGGCTATCATTGTTGATGGTGGTATCGTATGACCGGAAAACGCGTTGTCATCACCGGTCTGGGGGTCTTCTGCAGCGTCGGAAAGAGCGTGACGGAATTTACCGATGCGCTCTGCGCAGGAAGGTGCGGCATTCAGCCGTTGGACCTCTTTGACGTATCCCCCTTTCCGGCCAAAATAGGGGCGCAGATCAAAGGGTATGACCCGCTCAATTATTTCGATTCCCGGTCTGCCCGCAAACTGTCCCGTTCTGACCAGTTCGGCGTCATTGCCGCCGGCCAGGCGCTTCGGGACAGCGGCGTCACCGACCGCTATTCCCCATATGACATGGGGGTCTCCATGGGAGGTGGCGCTGCCGGCATGTTCCAGGGGGAGATCTGGCTGAAAGCCCTTCTTGAGGGACGGGAGGAGCGCCCATCGCTGCTGCGCGGCATCCTGCCGGACCAGACCTCGACGGATATCGCCCGGACCTACAATCTGTGCGGCTATCAGGGGACGGTGACGACCGCCTGTTCCTCCTCCGCAACCGCTATCGGCTGGGCGGCCGACCTGGTGGCCAGCGGCCGTCAGAAGCTTATGGTGGCAGGCGGTGCGGATACGCTTTCAATGCTGACGTTTGCAGGATTCAATTCGCTGCGGGTGGTCGACCCCCAACCCTGTGCGCCTTTCAGTCTCGATCGTCAGGGAATTTCCCTGGGTGAGGGGTCTGCCTTCGTTGTGCTGGAGCGAGAGGACGATGCCCTGGCTCGTGGCGCCCGGATGTACGGCGCTCTGCTTGGCTATGCCCTGGCGGGCGAAGCGTATCACATGACGGCACCTGAACCGGGCGGTACGGCGGCGGCGGGTGTCATGCTCCAGGCTCTTGAGCGGGCCGCTGTTGATGCCTCGCAGGTCGGCTGGGTTAACGCTCACGGCACCGGAACCCCGCTCAACGATGTGGTTGAGTCGAATGCGATGAAACTGGTCTTCGGTGAGCGCGCTCCCCAGGTTCCGCTCATTTCTACCAAAGGGATGACCGGGCACTGTCTGGGGGCAGCGGGGGCTATCGAGGTCGTTGCAACCGTACTGGCACTCAATAAGAAAATTATTCCCCAGACGCTCAATTACCGCGGCCGTGACCCGGAGTGCGACCTGGAGTATTGCCATGCCGGCAGTGTGCCGACCGATAGTACCATTGCCATGTCCAACTCCTTTGCCTTTGGCGGAAATATTACCTCTCTGGTGCTGTCACTATGAATAGTCCGATCTCAGGAATCGTTGTAACCGGTTACTCCGCTGTCTCCGCTGCCGGAACAGGGATAGCCGCCATTCAGGATCTTCTGCGCACCGGGTGTGATGCAGTTACGCCCATTCCCGGCGATGTGCTCGGCAGGGACGGACTTTTCTGGGGGAAAGTGAACGGATTCAAGGCGTCCGACTTCATGCCGCCCATGAAAGCCCGCAAGATGGACCGCTGCAGCCAGTTTGCGGTTGCGGTGGCCGGCCTGGCCTTGAAAGATGCCGGTCTCGACCTGAAACTGCTTCCTCCGGGACGGGTTGGCATCGCGCTTGGCAGCGGCTTTTGCGGAGTATCAAATTCCGCGGAATTTTTGACCGGGTACTTTACGGGCGGAATCGAGGGATTGATCCCGATGATATTTCCCAACACCGTCCCCAATTCCCCTGCCAGTAATGCTTCCATCGAGCATGGCTTCAAGGGGCCCAATGTTACCCTGGTCCAGCGCTTCTGCTCGGCAGAATCCGCGTTCATGATGGCATGCCGTTTTATCGAAGAGGGGCGTGCCGATATTATGCTGGCCGGAGGAGCGGATGAGCTCATTCCACTCATAATCAAGGGGTTTGATGTCATGGGGCAGATGACGCTCGCCTCCGCGCCTTTCGGAGAAGGGTGCGGCATCATTGTCCTCGAAAGTGCGGCCCATGCCGCCCGGCGTGGCGCTGTTGTAAAAGCAGCTGTTGATGCGATCGCAACTATCGGCATGTTTGCTTCCGGACGTGAGTGTGAAGCTCTCGATCTTCTTACCGGTTCACCCGATTCCTGCAGCCCTGTATCGCTCTCCGGTACAGCAGCAGATATGCCGGGACTTCTGGAGCGGGTTGCCCTCAGCCCCACGATTGATATCGGGCGCACTGTCGGCCGTTCGCTGGCCATGGGGGGCACCGCCATGGCAGCACTGTTGGCTTCGCTCCAGCCTGACCAGGCCGGCCTGCACCTGGCGGCCTCACCCGAAGGTCCGTACTACGCCATCCGATTTAAGGGAGGCCCCGCTGTTTAATCCCGACCCGGCACACTATCTCCCCCACCGCTACCCGTTTCTGCTTCTTGACCGCATTATTGAGCTGGAACAGGGAGTGCGAGGAATTGCCCGGAGAGGTGTGGGCGCTTCCCGCGGCTTTCCCCAGATCCTCATGATCGAAGCTGTTGCCCAGTTAGCCGGTATTGTTGTTGCGCAGGCAGAGGGGGAGGGAGGATTTATGGCGTCAATAGATCATGCGGAATTTTCCGGCCGGCCGGATGTCGGGGCCGTCCTCACCGTTTCAGCCAGGGTGATAAAATCATTCGGGCGCTTGTTCATGATAGAAGGGGATGTTTTCAGCGGAGCGGATCAACTCCTCTCCGTGCAGCTGACCCTCGGGGTGGGAAATTTATGAAGTCAATTAATCAGGTAAAAGCGTTCCGTCAGCTATTCTTTCTGCTGGTGGCGCTCCTGCTGACTACCTCCCCCTGCTCTGCCCGTACAATCTCTCCTGTTGAAGGACTGGAGGCTTTTCGTCGCGGCTTTGCCGGCATTTCCGATTTTACCGCCGACATCACCCAGGAAAAACGGCTCTCCCTGATGAAGCGGACCATGGTGATGAGCGGCTCGCTTCGCTTTAAAAAGCCCGATCTGTTTTTTATGGAGATAAACCCGCCCTTCAACAGCCGCATGCTGCTGCGGGACACTATCATCGAACAGATTTCAGGCAAAGACAGGACTCCCACCAGAATTGCGCTTCCGCCGGAGCAGGGCCTGAAACAGTGGTTTTCCAAACTGGCAGCGCCGGTCACGTCGCTGCCGGACGGAGTAACAGTCCAGGCTGACCTGACCAATTCCGTCTACACCCTGACGGTCACTCCCCAGGGTAAAGGGCAGGTAAAGGATATTTCCATTGTTTTTCTGGGAAACGGCACCATCAGAAAGCTTGTTATAAATGAACGAAACGGCGACCGGGCCACCATGACCCTGAAAAAAGTACGCCGCAATGTCGGCCTGACGGAGAAGGATTTCCGGCTGGAATAGTTTGTTATGAGGAAAGAAAATATTATGCCGTTGTATCGATTAGTAAAACATCTGCTGCCGTTGCTGCTGCTCACCGCCTGCGCCACTGTTCCTGCTCCGCCCATCGACTACCGCCCGGGGGCTGTCATGAGTACGCTCTCATCCGCCGTATCCCTCTCGATCCATGCCGCGCAGAGCGGAAGCATGGGGGGAAGCGGCTACCTGCTCTTCCGCCGCCCCGATGAGCTCCATCTGGTGGTGCTCTCACCGTTCGGTACGACGATGATGGAAGCATTTGCCCTTGGGGACCGCATGACACTGATCTATCCGTCACGATCAACGGCGTATGTGGGACGATTCGATGAACTGCCCGACAAGGGGGGCTTGCAGGGGTGGCGCTTGATGCGCTGGGTTATGGATGCCGACCCGGGAAAAGACGGGCAGCCGATCAACGGAACGGTGGAGCGCACAGGTACGCTCGGATGTTCTGAAAAGGTAACGTACGAAAACGGCCTGATCACAGCCAAGGAATCCGCCCGCGGCGATCTTGTCCGCTACAGCAAATATGCCGTCGTCAACGGTGTCCCGGTTGCAGCGCAGCTTGATCTGCGCAACGAGCGTGACGACCGGATCCGGATAACGCTTGATGAACCGGAGGTCAACACGCCTCTTGATGACGCCGTGTTCGTGCCGCATCTTGATGGGTTGACGGTCCTGCCCCTTTCCGCCCTCAAGGGATTATAGAACCAGATGCCCCGAAAAATAGTCTCCCGTCTGACATCCCGATTCAATTCCCTCACTCGTCGCCACCTGGAATGGGTCTTTCGGACCACGACCACCAGGCCCCGGACCGTACTGTGCGTCTTTTTTCTCGCGCTGCTGATCTCGGCCGGGGTGATCTCCACCACCCGTTTCGACACCGATATCTTTCAGCTCTTCCCGACGCGCCAACCGGCGTTGAAGCTGCTGCTCGATTCACTGCAGTGGAGCGGCAGCGCCAATGATGCCTATTTCCTGCTGGAAGGGAAGAAGGAAGAGCTTCCCCGCGAGGCCGAACGCTTTGCCGAACGCCTCCGTACGGCGCAGGTTGACGGGAAACCGGCCTTCCGGCGCATCACCTGGAGGGTTTTTGACGAAAATGAGGCTGCCGCCTTTACTGACTTCATCGCCTACGCCGTGACCCGCCCGCAACTGTTTATCGGGCCTGAAGATGTCCCCGTTCTGCTGCGGCGCTTTACACCAGCTTCGATGGACAACTCCCTGCGCCGACTCCAGGGCGATCTGGCCGGCCAGTTCGGCGGCGCCATGACCGGGCTGGCCAGCGCCGATCCGCTCTACCTGCGCGACCTTATCCTGCCGCGCCTCAAGGCCGCAAGCCAGGCGCTCGACCTGGACCCCGCCTCACCCTACTTCATTTCCCGGGACGGCAAAGTGCTGATCATGATCGCCGAACCGGCCCGGCCGGTGCAGGACATGGCCTTTGCCCGCGCCCTGGTGGCGAGCATCAACACGGCACGTCAGGGGTCAAAGGTCGCCATTTCCTGTGCCGGAGCCCATATCAGCGCGGTGCTGGATGAAGCGGTAATGAAGTCCAATATTCTCGCCTGCATCCTCTCTTCGCTGGCGGTAGTGCTGGCGATCTTTTATCTGGTCTACCGCCGCATCCTTCCCACGCTGCTGCTGCCGCTGATCATCGCTGCCGGCGTAGCGCTGGCGCTCGGAGTCGCCGGGCTGCTGCTCCCCTCGATCCACATCATCTCTTTTGCCTTTATGGCGCTGATCATCGGCCTCGGGACCGACTATTCGATCCATCTCTACGACCGTTTTCACAGTGAACGAGCGGCCGGCAGAGGAGCGGACGAGGCGCTGCACCTGGCAGTTGTCGACACCGGCCACAGGCTTTTTACCGCTGCCACCACCACGGCGGTGCCGTTTTTTGCCCTGATGATTTCCGATGTGCGCGCCCTCTATGAGCTGGGCCTGTTGGTCGGACTGGGGGTGGTTTTTTCGCTCTATACAACCCTTTTCTTTCTGCCGCCGTTGCTGGTCTACATGGAACGCCGCTTTCCCGCCAGTTACCGTCCGATACCGGAGCTTGGCCTGCGCCGCGTCTGGCGTCTGACCGGACGCTTCCCCCGTGCGGTGGTGGCGATCTCAATTCTGATAATCATCTTCATGGCTGCGGCCTCCAGCCGAACCTTCTTCGACGGCGAGCTTAAAAATCTGCAGCCGCGGCACTCCGAGGCCTTTCTGGCTCAGGAGAAGATCGAGCGTCATCTGAGCCTGGCGCCAAAGCAGCTGCTGGTGGCGGTGGACGGGAAGGACCTGGCGGAGGTGCTGCACCGTGCGGCACGTCTGGACGGGCTCGCCCGAAGGTGGCAGAGCAGGGGAAGCATCAGCAGCTGGTCCTCGCTGGGGCAGATAATTAATAACCGGGACCGGCAGCGTGAGGTCAGTCGGGCCATTTCCGCCGGCACGGGCGGGAAGTTGCCGCTTGCGGGCCTGAACGCCGCCCTGAACAGGCAGGGGTTCGAGCCGGGGCCATTTCAGCCGTTCATTGCCGCGCTCTCTGCGGGGAGCGCCATGACGCCGGTGCCCGAGGAAGAGGCGGTCGCCCGCCTGAAGGCCTCACCGCTGCGGGGGGTTGTGGATCGCCACCTGGTCAAGGATGCGTCCGGTTACCACGCGCTCCTGTACCTGTACTACAAGAATACCGGTTTCGACCAGGCCGCGTTTCTGCGCGAACTGGCCGGCATCGACCCCGCGGCGCGGGTTACCAGTGTCGACCTGGTAAGCTCGCAGCTGGCCGCTTCGGTCAAGAACAGTTTTCTCTGGAGTTTCCTGATCGGCGGTCTTTTGGTACTGTTTCTGCTCCTGGCCCATTTTAAATCGCCCGACGGGATCTTTTACTCCATGTTCCCGGTCATCGCCGGCTCACTGGCAATGCTGGGGACCATGGCGCTGTCCGGGATGGGGCTCAATTTCATGAACGCCATGGTGCTGGTGACGATTATCGGCATGGGGAGCGATTATGGCATGCACGTCCGTCACCGCGTAGAAACCGTGGATAGTTATGACAGAGAATCCCGCTTCATCCAGGCGGGGCGTGCAGTGCTGCTCTCGGCGCTTACCACCATCGCCGGCTTCGGTTCCCTGGCGTTAGCCGATTACCCCGCACTGGCCTCGATCGGCTGGGCCACCAATTTCGGGGTTGGATTTACGGCCCTGTTTGCGCTGGTGACATTGCCGGCCGTGATGGTTCTGCTCATCCGGCGCCGCGGTCCACCATGCGATCAGGCGGAATAGTTTTTTGTTCATTTGTAAGGAACGGTTTAGTGTATTCACCTCTTCCTGCCATTGCCTTCATACGGTTCGTGTGATAAACTGAGCCCCCAATTTAAGAAGTTTTTGAGGCGATCTAAACAACATGACGATGGTGATGAAACTTGACAAAACCCTGCGTGAACGGCGCCGCATCAACCGGTTGCTGGACTTTCTCAAGCGGGATGACTTGACCGGCGAGCAGATGGAGCGCATCGGCCGGAGACTGCAAAAGTCCGGCAAACGGGCGCTTTCACCGCTCGTGCGCAAACTCTGGCGCGAGCAGAACGGTACCGCCCTCTACCGCTACACCTGCATGCTCGATTTTTTTGACGCCTCGGCCTGGATGGATCAACTGATCCAGATCACGTTGCAGCGCAAGGATCTGGAGGAAGACGGCAAGCTGGCGCTGCTGGATGTCCTACATGACAGCGGCATCGACGTGACGGCCCCTCCCTTTGCCGTCATGACCGGTTATGGCTCCCCGACGCTGGAAGGCTTTGCTGACGACTGCCTCGGCGATGGTGAGCGCGGTCTGGTACGATTCGTTGACAGTTTTCTTGATATGGCCGATGAGTTTCGCGAGCGGATGATGCAGCGGCTTGCCGATAATGCCTCCGCTGAAGCGGTGGCCCTCCTGGAGATTCTGCTCTCGTTCGAAAAAGACGAGATCGTGCGCGGAGCGATACGTGCCCTCGGGCGCACGAGAAGTGGCTATTCCCTCGATGTTCTCATGCGTGCCGAACCGCGCTTTGAGGGGGAATTGGCGGCCTTGATCCAGCGCAGCATCCGCCGGCTTGCATTCACCGGAATCCGTGATGTTGCGGCATTGCCGCATTCCTTCCAGCAGCCGCTCCCCTTCCATGAGGTCTATGCCGGTCCGGTCGATTTCTATGGCTCCCGCACGCTCTGGTTTTCCTGGCGGCTTGATGATGAGGCGTTTGCCGCCATGCTGATCCTGACCGGTGAGACTGATGGCATATTGAACGCCATCAGCTATCGCATGAAGGATGAAAAGGAGTACGGCCATATTTTGAAAGATGTGGCCGGCGGTGAGATGCTGACGCCGGTTGAAGCCGATTATGCCCTGGCTTCGCTCCGCGATGCTCTCCACCTCAGCCGCGAGGGAGGCTTTTACCTCCCCCCCGACTTCTATGTCGACATGCGTCTCTTCCGTCCTGATGCACTCAAGCCGGAAGCATACATTCCGCGGTTCAAGCTCAAACATCTGGAAGATATTGTGGAAAAGATTCCGGGCTATGTTGCCACCAGCAACGAACTGCTCGACCAGCCGGGCCTTGAGGGATGGGTGCTTACCGAAGCAGCGCTCTACGACGCGGCTGACCGTTTCAAAGCCCTGGAAACCGATGGCGGGACGGATTCCATGTCTCCGGAGGCTCTGGAGGGAGAGATTTCCCGCTGCTGTGAAGAGCTGATTGTGCCGCGGCGTGCCGAGATCATCAAGCGGCTGCTGCTGACTGCAGATTACCTGCAGCAGATTGAAGCTGATGAAAGCACGGTGCAACGAACGCTGGCAACTGCCTTAAGCCTCGTCGGCGGTTTTTTGCCTGATTGTCGCCACCCGTTCATCCGTCGCCTGTTGTTGGATAGCGTGGATGCCGCCCGGCAAACGCTGGCTGAGGGGTATGATCCGCGCCTGGAGGAAGGGTTTGATGACGATGAATTTGACGACTGATACGGCGGCTGGCAGTGAACGGGTTGCAGTTATCGGCGGCGGCAGCTGGGGGACCGCTCTGGCTGGGCGTCTGGCAGCCAACGGTAACGACACGGTGCTGTGGGCCTATGAACCGGAACTGGTGACGGAGATCACTACCTGCCACACCAACACGGCGTATCTTCCCGGCATTGCCCTGCCGCCTGCTCTCACCTGCACCGGAAATCTGGAAGAAGCGGTGGCCGGGCGGAGCATCCTCTTGCTGGTAACGCCGGTGCAGGTAATGCGCGGCGTACTGAAACAGCTTGCCCCGCACATCTCTTCGCAGGCGATTATTGCCAATGCTTCCAAAGGGATTGAGCTCGAAACACTGCAGACGGTGTCCCAGACGTGCGGAGAACTGCTCGGTGATGCGGCTCTGGCCCGATATGTGGCGCTCTCCGGCCCGACCTTTGCCCGTGAAGTCGCCCAGGAACTCCCCTCGCTTATCGTGGCCGCATCACGCGACCTCACTGCCGCCCAACGTATTCAGGCGGCCTTCAGCTGCCCCTGTCTCCGGGTTTACACCAACAGTGATGTCATTGGTGTTGAACTGGGGGGTGCGGTCAAAAATGTCATCGCCATTGCCGCTGGGATCTGTGATGGGCTTGGGTTCGGCCACAATGCCCGGGCGGCCCTGATCACTCGCGGTCTGGCCGAAATGAATCGCCTCGGGCAGGCGATGGGGGCACAGGCCGCCACCTTTGCCGGTCTGGCCGGCATGGGCGATCTGGTGCTGACCTGCACCGGAGACCTTTCCCGCAATCGTACGGTCGGGTTCAAGCTTGGCCAGGGGATGAAGCTGGCAGATATTCTCGCCGAAATGCGCATGGTGGCTGAAGGGGTAAAGAGTGCTGAATCGGTCTATCAGTTGGCCCTCCGTCTGGGTGTGGATATGCCGATCGTGGAGAAGACCTACCAGATTCTCCACGAAGGCAAACCGGCCCGCGAGGCGGTTATAGAACTGATGGCGCGGGATCTGAAAGCGGAAGAGTAAAAGGAACTGATTATGCGCATTGGTCACGGCTACGACGTCCACCGTCTGGTTGAGGGAAGAAAGCTGATTATGGGAGGAGTGGACATCCCGTGGGAGAAAGGGTTGCTCGGTCATTCCGACGCCGACGTGCTGCTGCATGCCATTGCCGACGGTATTCTCGGGGCGATCGGGGAAGGGGATATCGGCAGGCATTTTCCCGATAGCGATCCCGCCTACAAAGGGGCCGACAGCCTGAAGCTGCTGGCGCATGTCGTGCGCCTGGCCGATGAACGCGGGTTTAAACTGGGTAATCTGGATGCCACCATAATCGCCCAGATGCCCAAGATGGCGCCCCACATTCAGGCAATGCGGGAAAATATTGCCCGGGTGGCGCACGCCTCTGCCGGACAGGTAAACGTTAAGGCGACCACCGAGGAAGGACTTGGCTTTACCGGGTCGGGGGAAGGCATCTCCGCCCATGCGGTGGTACTTATGCTGCCAAAAGGGTAACAGGCCATTCACTACACCGCACCGGTTCCGGCGCGGTGTTTCAATTAGCGATCAATTAATGTCGGCTCCGCCTCAGGAGCAATAAACGCCCCCGTATCATCGATGATCGACTCCATTGGCGCGATGTTGAAGTATTCATCGAAACGCGCCAGCATTCCCAAAACTCCCATCCTTTCAGTGGCAACAATCAAAGCTGTTGTCGCTGCTTTCACATCTATCGTCGCTTTGTAATGATCCAGTTCAGTGCCCATAATAACGGCGCCGTTATACGTACCTAAACTCTGGATGTTCGTTTTAACATCACCGGCGTACGTGAGGAACGGGAGGCCTCCGGTCAGATTGACGGTAATGGGAGTCTGACGGCTCGTTGTCGTAAGGTCAATCGGACTGGAATTGTCCATGGTCCCGTCAATGGTTGCGCCGGTTATATGCAGTATCGATGCAGCCGGGTTGGATAGCGTCACCGTATCAACGGCAGTTGCCGAGACCGAATCGGTACTGGTCCCGGACAGAGTCATATCCGCACCGGCGGTCAGGGTTGTCGGGCCGGTCGTATTGAGAACGGCGGTCAGATCGTTCCGGTCGTTTATGTCGGTTGCTGCGGCTGTTACGGTGACGGAACCGCTGAAATCATTATCGGCATCGGTCAGGGTAACCGAATGGCCGGCAGCGGTGATAGTGGTCGCCCCGGTAACCGTCAGGGGTGCGGAACTGGTAATCGCCCCGCTGTTTGTGATGCTCAATCCGCCGCCGGTCTGGTTAATGCCGGTAATGGTCAACAGTGGCGAACGGTTTGTCAGGTTAATGTCGCCACTGGTGGTGTTGGTGGCATTGAAAGCGGCAACCGAGTTGGTTCCGTTGCCGACGAGGTTTTGACCGCTGCCTGACAGCGTGGTCAGAAGCCCGGCTGTGGTCAGCGAGGCACTGCTCCCCTCGGTAATTGCGCCGGGACCGGCGTTTAGTATGGTGCCGTCGCCAAGGACGACAGCATTGTTGTACGTTTGCCCGGCTGCGCCGCTCGTAGTGACCGAACCTCCGTTGATATGGGTCGTGCCTCCGGGGTTTACGGTCAGACTATTCAGGGGTGTAGCTCCAACGGCTCCATTGAATGTCGTCACGCCGGAGGTGCCAACCGTAAGGTCACGGGGAGTGGAGTCACTAGCCACAGTACGGGCAAAGGTAATGGCGCCGGAACCGGTTGAGGTTAGGGTTGTCGCAGCTGCCAGCTTTACCGGACCTAAATAGCTCTGCTCCCCCCCGGTCTGTATATTTCCCTGTACGGTTACGCCACTGCCGGTGTCGATAATCGCGCCGGAGAGAAGCGACCCGACGGCTCCGCTGTATGAATTGGTTCCGGCCACGCCGGTGATATTTTCGAATGAACTCCAGCTGGTGCTGCCGTTATTACCCGTGTCGACGCCGGTCAGGTTGTACGTCTGGTTGCTTCCGGTGATCGTATCGGAGTGTATGCTGCCGGCCACCGTTGTAATGCCGTTCCAGGTGCCGTCTATGCCGGGAGCCTTATGCGCGGTCAGATCAACCGTGACCGGTCCCGTGATGTCAGAATAGTCAAGCGTGCCGCCATTTGCAATGACTCCACCCGATACGCGACCTGCATCTGCAAACTTAAATATTCCGGCAGCCGTATCATGCAGGTTCTCAAACGAGGTCCAGGAAACCCCGTTGCTGTTGCCGGCATTGGGCCCAGTCAGGTTGTAGGTCGTATTAATACCGCCCATCGTGTCCGCAGCCCCGCTACTGCCGATTATATTGGCAATACCGCTCCAAGCGCCGCCAATGCCGGTGGTACTTTTGGCGGTACCAGCCAGGTTAATGTCTACATCGGCATTGCGACCCGTGTAATCCAATGTGCCACTAGCCGCATTAATATTACCGGAGACTCCGCCGGCAGGTCCAAACTTGAAGTCTCCTGCGCCGGTATCTGTAAGATTGCCTATATTCGTGTAGCCACCCGGCAACAGCTTGTCCACGCTCCCTGCGTTGGCACCTGTCAGGTTGTACGTCTGACCATCGGTCGTCGCGATCGTGCCCGTGCCGTTGTCGGCAATCTTCTTGAATGATGTCCAAAATAACCCACCACTGTTACCAGCGTCAGGCGCTGTCAGGTTGTAGGTTTGACCGGTGCCGCTCATTGTGTTGTTCTTGATTGGGTTGGCGTCGATCGCGCTCACCCCGTCAAAAGAGCCGCCAATACCCGTGGCCGTTCCGGTCTTTGCCCCTGCCAGGACAACCGTTACATCGGCCCCGTAACTACTGTAGTCAAACGTAGGTGCAGTTACGGCTCCCGTCACACTTCCGGTGGAGCCAAAGTTTACCGTGCTGCTCGCGTTGAGTTTACCGAAGTCAGTCCAGTTCACCGTGCCGTTGCCGCCGGCGTTAGCACCGGTAAGCGTGTAGGTTGTTCCGCCCTGGATCGTGTTTGTCAATGCGTTAGAGGCCTTGCCCTTGACCGTCGTCACGCCGCTCGTACCGCCGGTACCGCTGCTTGCTCCGGTACCGAGGTCAAACGTGACAGCGCTCGTAGTCCAGCTGCTGTAGTCAAGCACAGGCGCCGTTACGACCCCCGTCACACTTCCGGTGGAGCCAAAGTTTACCGTGCTGCTCGCGTTGAGTTTACCGAAGTCAGTCCAGTTCACCGTGCCGTTGCCGCCGGCGTTAGCACCGGTAAGCGTGTAGGTTGTTCCGCCCTGGATCGTGTTTGTCAATGCGTTAGAGGCCTTGCCCTTGACCGTCGTCACGCCGCTCGTACCGCCGGTACCGCTGCTTGCTCCGGTACCGAGGTCAAACGTGACAGCGCTCGTAGTCCAGCTGCCGTAGTCAAGCGTGCCGCCTACAGCTGAAATAGCCCCGGTGACGCTGCCGGTGGTGCCCATGTTGAAGGTGCCGGTACCGGTATCGACGAGATTGCCTACATTTGAAAAAGCAAGCGCGCCGCCAGCTGCCCCGACTCCGGTGATATTTCCCGTGTCTGCACCGGTAAGATTCCAGCTGTTTCCGCCGGCTCTGGAGATGGAGTAATCACCAGGTGACGTACCATCACCTGCCGTCAAATTGACAGTGCCCACTCCTGTCAGATTAGATGTTCCAAGCGCAAGGGTTCCTGAAGCGTTCCCCTGACCAAAGTTCAGATGGAGTGTTCCGGGAGAGGCGAAGGAGGCATTGTTGAGAGTCATATTGGTACCGGCTGCAAGAGTCAGCGCGTTTGTGTTATCCCAATTAATTGCGACACCGGTGTTGGCAGTAATCGAATTAGTCGCCTGAAGAGCTAGCGAGGTAGTCGTCAGCAAAGTCGATATATACTGGTCTCCGATTGTTTGCGATCCCGGCGTATCGTCCGATACTCCCCATATTCCCGTACTAAGATTCTTCACGCCACTATACGTATTGTCGCTGGCTAGTATTGTTATATCGTCAGGGTCAAGGAGCAGTGTGCCCATCGCACCATGCTGTGCCGATGTATTGACACTTCCGTCGAATGTCAGACTCTGCTTGCCGGAAACCTCGGCAAAGCCGCCGTCGCCCCCGAGAGCCCCCCCTTTTGCCGAAATTGCGCCATAAAAACGGGTTACATCATCCGCCCAGACCGCCACCTTGCCGCCATTACCGGTGGCACGCGCATCGGCCTGTATGGCGGCATCTTTATCCACATACGTCATTGAGGCATTTTTCTCTGCCCCTGCTCCGTGGAAATTTCCGCCAATCAACACCGTGCCGCCGCCGGCATCACCGGAGGCATCGATAGATGATCCGGCAAAAAGTCCCACCTTGTCTCCCAGTATCTTGATCGTCCCGCCGGTTTCCCCTGATTTTTTACCCGAGACCACCAGTGTGCCGCTTTGTGCCGTAATTCCGTGGTCACCACCATCGAGAGAGATAATGCCATTTTTATCGGCAATGGATTTTGCTTCGATGATCCCTTTGTTATTCACGACACTTTTCATAACGTCGCCTGCAACCCTGGCGGTCAGCACTACCTGGCCGCCATTCGCGGAGATGTAACCCGTATTGGTGGCACCGAGCGAGTTTGCCGCCACATCGCCGTTCACCGCCACGTTGATGAGATTGCCGTTATCGAGACTGAGGGTAACCGTGTCACCCGCTGCGAGATGAACAGAACCCACGTTCGCGACTATCGAGCCGGAATTTGTCACAGAGGGGCCGGCAAGAACCACGTATCCTCCCTGCGCGGCCGAAATGGATCCCTGGTTGACGACGGACCCCGTGGAATCGGGCGCAGAGGTGAAGATGTGTTTGCCGGACAGGAAATTTTCATTGGAGATATTCATCGTTGATGCGAGGAAGCTGCCGGTCTGGACCGTTGCGCCGGGGCCAACCAGAAGGCCGTTCGGATTGATCACCCAGACCTGGCCGTTACCCGAGAGGAGGCCATAGATATATGAAGGGTCTCCGCCGGTCACCCTGTTCAGCAGGATTGAACTGCTGCCCGGTTGTATATAGCGTACCGACTCATTGGCCCCGATATTGTAGCCGTGCCAATTTATGATGGCGGTGCCGGAGGTCTGATTGATATTCATGGTCGCCGGGTTCGGCTGCGAAATTATTGCCGCACCTCCGACAACGGCACCGTTCTGCGGCATGGAATAGGAAGGGTTGGCGGTCAAAATGGATAAAAGTATCAGTACGCTTACTGACGAGCCGACCGGAATCAAGGCCCTCTTAAATTTTTCCGCCGCATGGTTTACATTATCGAACAGGAAATGGCTCAGGGCAATGCTCCGGGGGGGCTGACTCAATAGTGTCACCCTCGTATGGTGTTGCTTCATGAGGTTTCTCCTGAATCACCTTTTTATTCGATATATTAGAACGAAATCACTGACTGAACATACACCTGGCTATCATTCACATTAAAACCATTATAGCCACCATGTGCACTCGGAATTGCCCAGTCCAGCTTGCAGGAGAACATGTTGGCCCCGTACAACCGCAGGCCTGCTCCAATGCTTGAAAGAGTTGTCGACGATGTTTCGGAGGGACGCGGGTTCGTATTGGAAACTCCACCATAGTCGGTGAACAGGGCGAACTTTACGGTATCACCGATTTTTTGATTGAATACCCGTGTTTCAGGAAAAAATGGTGATACTACGAGTTCAAGAGAAGTAAAATACCCACTGTCTCCGCTTGCCGTGGCCGGATTGACTCCCCGTACCGAGCCTTCGCCGCCAAGCTGCATTCTTTCAGCAGAGAATAAGCGGTCCGGTGAATATTGAAAACTTCCGCTTGCCACCAGATAATTATAGCCGGGCAGTTTTTGTATCCTGACGGCATCGAGATTGAATTTGTTGAATATGTCATCGGCGCCGGGGTAACTGGAGCCGGGATTGAGCGCCCCCTTTTTCTTACC
>JABBNX010000061.1 GCA_019352135.1 Pseudomonadota bacterium | reverse complement strand
CCTAACATAATGGATTCACAGTACTGTATCGGTATGGGTCAGTCAGACTTTAATATATTGGGGTTAATACACAAAAATAACTACTCGGTATCATGGAATATTATAAGCAATCGCCCTGATATTTAACTGTGTTCAGCAGAACAATGCAGCATGACTGGAACTGAAATGCAGTGGATCGTTCCTGACTATTGCGGCTATTGCCGGATGCCGCTTAAATTCTCTGTCGATAAAATGTCGCACCTGTTTACGATCCCAGGCACCTGGATGCCGAAAAGCGGTATAGAGCGAGAGATCCCCTTCATAGAACGGCGTATGTGCGTACTCCGGAGACTCGTCGCCATGGAGTGGCATATTGAATAACGCCAGGTTAAGAAAGTTGATCGTCTGGTGATGAGCAGCAACAAACTCAAGGGTCCGACGAGCCTCCACCACTGTCTCCGCAGGCGTACCGAACAACAGATAGCAATAAACCGCAATCCCGGCATTGTGAAGATTGTTCAGTACTCGCGAAGCCACTCCAAGAGTGATCCCCTTGCCCATTCGATTAAGAACCCCCTGGTCCCCCGATTCCAGCCCGAGCTTGAGCATCACGCACCCTGAGCGCTTTAAAGCCTTACAAAATTCCAGGTCACCCAGACAGTCGTCAATTCGTGCAAAACCATACCAGGGAGCGCCCGGCGGATGCTGTGCAAGGGCATGTAGCAGTCCCGGGCTGATAGCATTATCCAACAGATGGATGAGACGCGGTTCGGCTTGTTCAACAAGAAACCTAAGATCTGACAGCACATGAGAAACCGGCACAGGATGATACCTGTTCCCTTCAGCGCGTTCCGGACAGAACGAACAATGGTTCCAGTAGCACCCTCTGCCGGCACTGTAGGGTAGAATCAATCCAGGCGAAAAATATTCCGCAAGCGGCATGGCCGTGTAATCGGGGGGGACATGCCGCTTCAACGCACCATCCCTGCCAAGTAGCGCTAACAACGGTTCTTCTCCCGGCCCGGAAATCAAATGATCTACCAGCGTGCCGAAAGGGCTGCACCAACCGGGGCGATGCAGCCAGGAAGTTACCAATCCGCCGCCAACAACAATTTTCAGTGCCGGATATCGCTTTCTCACATAGCCAATCATTGCAAAAGTGCAGAGCGCTTGACTGAGATAGTTGAGCGAAAAGCCAACTGTGCTGACACCGTCGAGAGCGTCCGGTAACCGCTGACTGAAATAAGGAAAGAACGGATTCTGTTCAGGTTGTTGCGCCGCAGCAATCAGGTCGGAGCTGCGCAATGGTGAGAGGGTGTTGTGCTGGTAGTCGGCAAGACCAACGACAACGCCGCCATCGGCAGCGGAAAGAGCCAGAATACGGTTAAGATCGCTGACGACACGTCGATAACGGTCAGGCGTCTGGTACGTTGTGATATCACGTAGCGCGGCCAGATTGCGTGACCTTCCCTTGTAAGCCCGGCGGCTCCAGGTATCGGTTGCGAGCGGCGGCTGTTCCAGCAACCAGAGCTGTCCTTCCAGATTGGCATCCAGCAGGCGACACGGCACACCATGAGCCATTAATGAGGCGGCAAGACTGGCTATGCCGGGCGGTGGTTCGCATGCCTTGGCAAGCGGTGGAAAGACGAGCAGCATTCGAGGACTACTGATACTGAATATAGAGGGGCTTCGGATTCAGCTTAAGCACCTCTTTCGGAGTCAGCAACGGATCTCCCTTCTTGGTGTCGTTATGGTAAAAGAGCTTGAAACCGGTATACTGTACCGGCTCGGCAACAACATACTCCTTATACGAATTGCGTTTCAACCAGGGGGCACCCCAGCCATCCATGTGCATCACAATCTGTACTTCTGGACGGAGCACAATATTTTTTGAATTCGTGACACCTTTTCGGGTAAATCTGTGCACCGTAAATACTTTGGGCGGCAGATTGTATTTTTTTACCAGATCTTTCAGATACCCGGAAACGTAATTGATATCGGCTGCATCATACGTACCGATCTTCGTGCCAGGTTTTTTACCGCTTTTTATCAGGTTGAATTCCGGATCGATCCCCAGGTGCACATCCGGGTTCTTCAAAATCCACTCAAAGTGCGGCAACACCGAACGGATATCGTCATGCCCCGTTTGAATATCGATAAACATGACCGCACCCGCTTCCTTGGCCCAACCATACACCTGGTTAATGACTTTATCCGGCATTATCATACGGTATTTACCATCATTTCCCGGCGCCCCTTGCGCAACCACTGCAATAAGATGCAGTGCCGGCTGTACCGGAGTGGCCGGGTCAGCGGCCTGCCATTTGGCCACTTCACCTTTCAGCCGCCGCAGCATTTCCTCCTTGGGAAACTCACCCAGAACTCCCATCTTCTTTGAAAGTGGGTTACCATAATAAGCGACAATGCGCTTTGAAGGCAGAATCGAACCGGGTAACGATACTGGGCAGCGTACCGGCCAACCACATTGACTGGCATATTCAGGACTTTCCCCCGCATTGTACTTTATTTCTGGCACTTTTTTCCGGGCCGCGCTGGTTAGCGCGGCAAAAGCTGCAGCCTTCCTGGTGGCGGTAGTTGTTGCAGCAAAAGCTGCCTGAGCGGTTCTCAGTTCGGCTTTCTTCTGGTTAGTCGCCGCCGTTTCGGTCTTTTGGTTGGCGGAACATGCCGCAACAGCAAGTACAGCAAGAATTATAACTGGCACACCAAATATATTACGTAGGTATTTCAAACGGCAGTACTCCTTGACGGTAAATAAATTATCTGATTCAACGTAAAATGACACACTATTGATCCTGATCTTCATCCATAAAATCATTGATATCAATGACATTTTTTATCTTGAGCATAAGGGCGTCCGGCCACTCACCAATCGGAAGTCTGGTCAAAATTTTTGACTCCTCAAACGTTAAATCGACGTCATTTGGCAGCTTGTCAGCGAGCTCATCTGCCCACCGTGTCTCATGCGCAGTCAATGGAGACTGCAGCAACTCTATACATGACTTATTCATTCCTGTCCTTGTCCTCAATCACAATTTTTGCAATCTTTCAAAATACAGGTTAATCTGATTTCACACAAGCGCTATTTAATATACTATTTGACAAAACAGACATAAATATGTCACCAAATCAGCCACTATCTCTAAAGGAGAATTTATCCATGACTCAATGTCCATGCGGAAGCGAAACCCCCTACTCCGAATGCTGTGAGCAGATCATTTCAGGCACCAAGCCTGCTCTTACGGCTGAACAACTCATGCGCGCCCGCTATTCTGCCTATGTTTTTGCCCAGATGGATTTTATTTTTGAAAGCACCCACCCTGAGTACCGCCAGAACTACGATCATGCCGGTACGAAAGAATGGGCCGAAACAGCCGAATGGCAGGGGCTTGAAATCATTAGCACACACAAGGGGGGGACCGACGACTCAACCGGAGAAGTAGAATTCATCGCCCGCTTCGCCGAGAAGGGCACAAACCGGGAGCATCAAGAAGCAGGACAATTCAAACGAAAAGATGACCGCTGGTATTTTACTGAAGGTCGCATGATTCGCAAGAAACCTCTCGCAGTAGTCAAGATCGGCCGCAACGACTCATGCACCTGTGGAAGCGGACTCAAATACAAAAAATGCTGCGGCAAATAATCATGAACAGCGCCTCCGCCACACGGAGATAGAGAGGATTTGCAAAGTTTACTGAGAATAACGTACTGCCCGAAGGAAATTGGAACACCAATAAACTTTTTTTCACTGCCATTCTGTGGCAAGGCTTGGAATTCCGGTTCTATTCCTTCTCTCCGACATATATCGTAGCTATGCCAAAGGTAAGCTCGTGAAGATGTATATTGTGGAAGCCTGCTTCACCAATCATGCGCGAGAACTCCTCCTGTGAAGGGAATTCAAGCACAGAGTCAGGGAGGTACTTGTAGGCGTTGTACCGTGAAAACAGCCCCCCGACAACCGGCAGCAGACGACGGAAATAAAAATAGTAGAGCTGCCTGAAGAGATGCGAACGCGGCGTGGAAAACTCCAGTATAATCATCCGTCCTCCGGGTCGCAGGACCCGCCACATCTCTGCCAGCCCCAGTTTTCTGTCAACAACATTTCTGATACCAAAGGCTATGGTGATCGAGTCAAAGGTATCATCGGCAAACGGGAGATCCTCACAGGGAGCAACCATGAGGTCAATCCTGTCGGCGTATGGCGACGCCCCAACTTTCACAACCCCAAGATCGACCATCTCCTTACAAAAGTCAGCTCCGGTGATTTTGACCGAAGCCGGCGTGCGCAGGGCAATCTCCAGTGCAACATCTCCGGTGCCGGTGGCAACATCCAGGATGCGGGAACCTTCGTTGTACTTAAGCAGTCGTACCGCTTTTGTTCGCCAACGCCGATCGATACCAAAGCTTAACAGCCGGTTAAGAAAATCGTAGCGAGGGGCAATCGCTCCGAACATCTGCTGAATTTTTTCGCCTTTATCTGAAAGCCTGAACATTCGTTTCCACTACCTTTTAAGAGATTTAAGTGCTATAAAAACGATCCGTTTGTGTAACATATTTTGCCAGCCATTAACCAGAAAAAACGAACTCATTAGTCATAAGGAGTCGCCTCTAAAGTGATACCTACCATCCGCATCCAGGACATCGCAGATATATTGATAATGACCTTTCTTCTTTACCAGTTGTACTCCTGGTTTCGTGACACCCGCGCAATTCAGGTACTGCTGGGACTGGGAGTCGTAACCCTTATCTATTTTGCTACCCGCTTCCTTAATCTGTATATGACAAGCTGGGTTCTTCAGGAACTTGGCACCGTATTGATCATCCTTATAATCGTCGTATTCCAGACTGAGATCAGGCAGGCATTGTATCGCTTTAGCCTTCTGCGCCACCTACTCGATAGCCGCCAGGAAACGCAGCACAGCCAATTTCAGGATATTGCCGAGACACTTTTTCGAATGGCCGCCAAAAAGACCGGAGCCTTGATTGTTTTTCAGGGCAATGAATCTCTTCACGATCTGATGACAAACGGGGTGGTAATTAACAGTGAAATTTCCCCTCAAATGCTGGAGTCTATTTTTTATGATGGCGCGCCGTTCCATGATGGCGCAGCACTCATCAATAACGGCAGAATCGAAAAGGCGGCGTGCCATCTGCCGCTTTCGGTCAGCCCGGATATTCCGCAACACCTTGGTACCCGCCACCGGGCAGCTCTTGGACTGTCGGAACGCAGTGATGCGGTTATTATTGTCATATCAGAGGAGCGTGGTGAGGTCTCTCTGGCAACGGCCGGATCATTTCACCCCATGAACTCGCCAACCGAACTTATTATGGCTCTGGACAAGCTTCTCAGAAGCGAAACAGAAAGTCCCCGTATTACAGTTCGTCAGCGTTATTTTTCGAATCTGCTCCCAAAGACAGTGCTCCTGCTTGGCGTGTGCATCTTCTGGGTACTGATAACAACTCGTCAGGGAGATATTACGACAGTGACAGCTCCGGTGCGCCTGCACGGTGTCCCCGACAACTTAGTTCTCATGCGCATCGCACCTGAAGATGTAACCGTCCAGATCAAAGCCATGTCAAGTTTGGCGCCACCACCTTCAAAACTTGACCTCACCGCTGATATTGACGCGTCCAAAATATCTGACGGAACAACCGCTTTAAGGATAAGCCATGATGATATCGCTATTCCCTCAGGCATGACCATAACATCTATATCACCTTCCAGCGTTCGAGTTTCCGCAGAAAAAAAATTGCGGAAGAGCGTCCCGGTAAAAGTGACACTTAAAGGGAGACTTCCATACGGGCAGTCTTCTCTGCACATTACCTGTGAACCGAATACAGTTGATATAGAGGGCCCTGCCAGCCAGGTGTCACAAATTGCATCCGTGGCAACCGAAGACATTGAAGCCAGCCAGTTGAAAAGGGGAAAAGAATATTTGAAAAACCTGAGAGCGCCGGATAAACAGGTATCAGTACTTCGTGACACGCCTGTCATAATCAGGCTTTCCGCCCGAGGCAAACGACAGAGATAGACCAGTATGCTTAGTGGTTGCTGTGTGCGGGCACATCATGCCTGTTGCAACAAAGATGTAACAAAGGTTGACTTATGAAATCAGTTGTTATATAAGCTTGTCCATTCTTTATTGTATTTAAAACAACATGGAGGGAACATGGCCCGTCTTCGTATTGTTGTTGCGATCTGCCTCATACTCCTGACACATCCACAGTTAGTTCTGGCATCAAAATCACATGTCGTACGAAAAAGCGAATCTCTGCAATCAATTGCCCGGAAATATCATGTTTCGGTAAATGAGCTGAAATCCGTTAACAATCTGACTGCGTCTCACGTTGGCAAGGGTACGCGTTTGATAATACCATCCCATGCCGACTCACAACAAAAGAAACACATATCCTCGGCTCATCAGGATACATATCGAGTTTCCAAAGGTGACTCCCTTCCCAAGATCGCCAGAAAAACCGGCGTTAAAATGGCCGAAATCAGAAAATTGAACAAACTGAAAGGGAACAGGGTTAAAGCTGGCCAGGTTCTGATCCTTGTGGCCGCAGAGACACCCTCTCATCCCACCGGCACCAGCAGACTACAGATCATCAACAAAGATCTGTTAAATGACCAGGAGCAGACAGAAACACTGGCAGAATTAACCGATCTTGAGTCAGATCACCCGGTTGACCTCGCAAAATCGATCGAGGCCAATCAGGCGGTTAGCAACCTCAAGAAGAGTGCTTACAGCTTTCTTGGAGCCAGATACCGTTTCGGAGGAAGCAGTCGCACCGCTCTTGACTGTTCGAGCTTCACTCAGCAGGTATTTCGCGAACAGAGCGTTAATCTTCCCCGCACGGCACGGGAACAATTTCTTGTCGGCAGCGAAGTCATGCGCGGTGATCTGAAAAAAGGTGATCTTGTTTTCTTCCAGACATATGCAAATTTCCCTTCTCATGTTGGCATTTATCTTGGCAACAGGAAGATGATACATGCCTCCTCACGTGAACACCGCGTTGTAATCTCAACTATGGATACACCTTATTATCTGTCACGCTACCTTGGCGCAAGACGAATGACAAATATAAATTCAGACTCTATAAATTTTGATGACTTGCTGGTTGGTATAGAAGAAGAAAATGAGAGTGACGCTACAACAAATGATTCGCTTGGCGTATCGCTCAATCTTGCAAAGTAACACATCCTGCACACGCATATTTACTTCATCCGGGTCGAGTGACCCGGATTTTTTTTCGCCATGAAAATCCTCCTCGCCTACCAATCCGGATTACCCCACCGTAACGATCCCTACATAAGTCTTGTCCCGACCGGTATGTGCTACCTACACGCCAGTCTGTGCGAGGCAGGATACGACTCGATCCTGGCCAATTTTTCTGCGAGGACAACCTCCAGAATCAAGCAGGAACTACTAACTATAAAGCCGGATTTTATCGGCATTTCTCAATGGACTCACAACAGGCACAGTTCGCTGGAACTTGCCAGAGTATGCCGTGACCTTCTCCCTGGCTGCACGATTGTGATGGGTGGCGGGCACGCCACCTTTTGCAGTGAAGATATATTAACCGAAGGGTCACCCGTCGATATTGTGGTTATGGGCGAAGCAGAGGCCACGCTGATGGAATTGGTTGCACGATTGTCATCAAATTCAGCATGGCACAATATTGACGGCGTGGCGTACCGCCATAACGGCGCAATTACCGTCACTTCACATCGAAAAAGCCTTGATGATCTTGATCGCCTGCCGTTGCCGGCGCGTTACCTTGACATTTCAATCGGAATTGACCCTGAATTGCAATCCGAGTTCATCGTCACAACTCGTGGCTGTCCATCGACGTGCAATTTTTGTAGTTCTCCCGATTTTTGGGGAAGGAGGGTTCGCTACCGTTCACCGCAGGCGATTGTCGACGAAATCCTCTATATCCGTCAAAAATTCGGGCTGATTTATTTTTCAATTCGTGATGACACCTTTACAGCTGACCGAAAAAGAGTCCTGGAATTTTGCTTGTTACTGCAGAAACAGGAGGTAAACATTCTCTGGAACTGTCAGTCACGTGTCACTGCAATTGACGAAGAACTGTTAATCGAAATGAAGCGTGCCGGCTGTGAATGCGTTCAGCTCGGTGTTGAGTCCGGTTCAGCGCGTATTCTTCATCAGCTTGGTAAAAAAATCACCCCAGCCCAGATTGAGAGTGCCTGTGCAATGATCAGAAAAGTCGGCATCAATCTTTCCGTTTATCTGATCAGCGATGTTCCGGGAGAAACTGGTAATGACCTCCGGCAGACAATTGAACTCATCCGCCACATCCATCCTGATGATGGCTATGTCTCGCCACTCGCCTACTATCCAGGCACGCAGCTTTATAAGCATTCTCTGGCGTCCGGCACTACCACTTCAACTGTTTTTGCCGACTCGCCCCAGGCCGCCTTATACGTTTCCCCTACGCCAGGACATTCTTCCACCCTGCTCCTGAAAGAGCTGGCAGGGAATCGACAGGATGATCCGGAACGCTTCAAACGACAGAAGCAGATGCTTGGATATTGTTATACGACAAATATTATAGCAGGAGAGTGGCATCGTCAGCGGAGGGAGTACAATAAAGCCGAAAAGGAATTACGGGAAATTACTGTTCAGCAGCCTAATAATCCGTGGGGGTGGTTTCTTCTGGGAGATCTGTATTCCGAACGTGGTCAGATAAAAAAGGGGAAAGACTTTTACAGCAAAGTACTGAATATCGTTCCGCAGCATGGCCCATCTAAAGCGGCTCGATCTGCCCCATAAAAAAACGGGGCCATTTCATGACCCCGTCCGTTACATCTACCCTGAAACCTACTTATCAATCCTGATACCAGGAATGAAAAGAATTTTATCAAAGGTTTTATTCAGAGTTTTACTATGGAAGTTCGCCATGGGCGGAGTATCCGGATACTCAATCTTGTCACCTTTTGCAACCTTGGTTTCAGGCAGTGCCAACCAGACTTTTCCGCCTTTTTCGTCAGCTGCTTCCACATACGTGTAGCCACCTGAATTCATGGTCTCGGCAACGGTTGCTTTTTTGCCCGCGCCTGCAGGAATTTCCTGGGCTTTCATACCAGCGTGCGGATCCCCGGCTTGAGTTGCAGCGCCTGGCATCTGGCCCTGCTGTGGAGTTCCGGTTGGTACTTCAGTCTTAGGTTTGTCTTTGCACCCTGCAAGGGCGAGAGCGGCAATACTGAGAACTACTAATGCTGTTTTTTTCACTTGCGACCTCCCATTAATTTAACAACTAGATATTTTTATCATATTACTAGCGATTGCTCCAAGCGAAATATTTTAACTTCCTTATATGTACACTATTCAACGTACGCTTCACAATGGCCATATAATGCCTGGAGATATCAAAAGTGTAAAGTTACGACGCTAGCGAGTCCGAATCAGAAGAATTAAGCGCATCGTACTGCGCAATCTGCTCCGCCATGGAAAGTTTGCGGCGACGGCAACCTGCTTGATTCAGACAGATCCTGCAGCGGTCATCCGAACACCATTGGCAACATGTGCAGTCAGGACAGCACTGTTTTTTCGGAGCACCACCAGGCATTAAAAGACGACATTTCGCTTGACGGCATTACCCTCGAGGAGACGTACAAACGCCTTGCCACTATCGGCATTTACCAGGAGATAACGTGGCAGCTTTAAAACAGAGTCTGATGCTGTTGCGTGTCGCCGTTCAATAGTGAATGTTGCGACATAACCGGCTTCTGTAGCTTTCCGTATCAGGTAGTCATCGTAGATCCCAAAAGGCCAGGCCAGCATATCAACCTTAGTTCCCAGTTCTGCTTCCAGGCGGGCTTTTGATTTTTTTAATTGTGTCGTTACAAATGTGTCCAGAGCTGCCTGGCTTAACTTTCTCCGCTCCTTCTTAAAGTTCGGATGCCAGTACGTATGGGATTGAATATTAAACAGTCCGGTTTTAGTCAGCTCACGCATCTGAGACCAGGTCATGGCATATTTTGCGTTGGAGATTGCTGAAGGGTAGGAAAAAATTGTTACCGGATAACGATATCGTTTTATGATCGGAAGCATATCGCTGTAGACCGACTTATGGGCATCATCTTCTACGATTACAACTGATTTAGGCCCCGGTGCGGGCGCCGTGCCCCGATAATAGTCAACAAGCTGCCGCAGCGGAATCACTTTGTAGCCGTTATCATGCAGATATTTCATCTGTGCTTCAAAAACAGGGGTCGTCATCGTCATACCATCAACAACTTTAGCACCAAGCCGGTGATATAATAGTATCGGCACTCGGAATGATTCAACAGCAGAGGCTGAAAGCGGCAACAGTAAAACAATTACAACGAAAAACAATCGCACTAAAAAATAATACATCGACAAGAATCCTTCCTGAATTCAACCCCTCACGATAAAAACCGAACAGGAGGCGTTACTAGCTACTGTATGGGAAACACTCCCCTTGATCCGCCGCTGGATAAATCCCTTGCCGGAGCTGCCAATAACAATTACGTCAATTTCTTCGCGCTTGGCAAGAGAGATAATTTTATCAGCGGGGTCACCATATTCAACAATCATCTCCAAAGGTACATTGTGCTCCGCCGCACATTTTTCTACAACATAAAATATTCGTTCTCGAAGCTCATCCCATTTTTTTGTTTCAGTCATCGGGGCAGTCGGCACAAAGTCGGTATAGGTTGATGTCGGCGCATTCGGCAGCACGAGCAATGCATAAATTCGACTTTTGAACTGGCTCTGATTCCCGGCAGCAAGCCGCACTGCCTCTTCGGCAGCTTTGTCAGACTGAGGAGATCCATCAATTGCTACGAGTATTTTTTTGCGCAGGTTCAGCATGTCATCCCCGTAAGTTTTGTATAAACATGAATCTGAGTAGATGCAGTGGCCGTATAGAATATTAAATATAAAGCAATTATTCACACTTGACAATTGTAAAACAATATTCTAGTATTTTCCAAAAATATAGCAAAAATCGAATATTTGGTCTGTTTTTTAATTAACTCTTTAATTTTGATATGTTGCACCTACGGTTTTTTAACACTCTCATTCATTAAAAGGACTCGTCTCATGGCAAAAAAAGAAAAATCTGAATATCTTATCCAGGCGGTCTCCCACGCCCTCGACCTTTTGGAGCAATTCCATGGTGAAGTTGACGAACTGGGCGTCACAGAACTGAGCAAACGCTTAAAACTTCACAAGAATAATGTCTTCAGACTGCTTGCAACTCTTGAATCACGCAGTTACATTGAACAGAATAAAGTGACGGAAAACTACCGCCTTGGACTTAAAACCCTTGAACTCGGACAGACATTCATCAAGCAGATGGGTCTGCTCAGGCAGTCAAAACCAGTACTTGAAGCACTGGTTGCTAACTGCAACGAGACAACCTACGTTTCAATCCTGAAAGACTTCAACATTGTCTATCTTGATGTTGTCGAAACCACCATGACCGTGAGAGTTGTACCGCGGGTGGGCTCACGACTGCCGGCATATTGCACAGCGGCCGGGAAAGTACAGATCGCCTATATGAGTGATGAGGAACTTGAAGCATATTTCTCATCGAAAGAGCTGAAAAGCTATACTCCAAATACTATTACCGATCGTGATGTACTGAAAAAACAGCTGAAGCTCATTACTGAACAGGGGTACGCTCTTGACATTGAAGAGCTGGACACCGGCGTCAAGTGTGTCAGCGCTCCAATCCGTGACTATACCCGCCGTATTATCGGTGCAGTCAGTATTTCCGGACCCTCAATGCGCTTTTCTGATGAACGCATAAAAAACGAGCTGATTCCACTGGTACTGAAAGCGGGAGACGAAATTTCCGCAAAACTTGGTTTCCAGAAGTAATTATTTTTTCACAGACTTCTTTATGGCGGCTTTCGAGCCGCCTTTTTTTATGCAACCCCAACAATTGCTCTGTTTCGTTCAGCGTAGCAGCAGAGTGCCATTTAAGGATCAACCATGCTGATTTACAAGGTTATTGAAATTGGGACCGTCACCGAAGACTCGATAGAAGAAACTCTTAACCATTGGATTCCCAAAGGGTGGAACTTTGATGGTCTGCAGTTCGCCATGCGCGAATCAAGCAAGCGTCCGGCTATGGCCTTTGCTCTTTTCACCCGGGAAATTTCTTCCGGAGATGAAAAACCATGAGCTCTCAAGAGACCCTTTATCTTGTTGACGGTTCATCCTACATCTACCGCGCCTACTATGCAATCCGGCACCTGTCGTCTCCCAGCGGCTTTCCCACCAACGCCATCTTCGGTTTTATCCAGATGCTGCTCAAACTGCTCAAGGACTATCAACCTGAACATGTTGCTGTGGTTTTTGACGCTGGGCGTATTACCTTCCGCACCGAAATGTATCCGGAGTACAAGGCCAATCGCGCTGCCATGCCGGATGATTTGCGCGTTCAAATGGAGCCTATCCGGGAGGTCGTGAGAGCGTTCAACATACCAACGCTGGAACTGCAGGGATTTGAGGCTGATGATATAATCGGCACTCTGGCAGGACGTTTCTCCGCTCAAGGGGGAAACGTGGTGGTGGTTACCGGTGACAAGGACTTGATGCAAATTGTGACTGACCATGTCACCCTGCTTGATACCATGAAGGGCAAGGAGTCCGGAATTAGTGACGTGGTTGAGCGCTTTGGTGTCGGCCCGGAACTGGTTACTGACATCTTGGGATTAGCCGGTGACTCCTCAGACAACATTCCCGGTGTACCAGGCATTGGTGAAAAAACCGCGGCCAAACTGATCCTTGAATTTGGTTCACTTGATGCGCTGCTGGCACGGGCTGATGAGGTCAAAGGGAAAAACGGCGAAAAACTGCGTGAATTCCGTGAGCAGGCGTTGCTCTCGCGGCGCTTGGCGACGATCGAACTCAATGTCCCGCTGGCGGTTGATCTTGAAACACTGACGGCGCGGGAGCCGGACCAGAAGTCCCTTAACGCGATCTTTAAGAAGTTTGGGTTCACCTCACTGATCAAGGAATTAACCGGCAAAGCGACCCTTTCTTCCGAAAGGTATATTACAGTTACCACAGTGGCGGGACTTGATGCTCTTGTAACGGGACTGGAGCAGGCTGGTGAATTTGCCTTCGACCTGGAGACAACCAGTCTTGACCCGCGTCTGGCAGAGATTGTCGGTCTTTCATTCTCGTACCATGATCATGAGGCCTATTACATTCCGATAGGGCATGTAACCTCATTTCCGCATCATCCTGCTTCCTCTGCTGAAGTAAAGATTACCTCATCAACAGACAGCTGCCAGACAGGCTTCAATTTTAGTCAATCCAACCAGTCCTCACACATAGTCGAAGGGCAACTGCCTCGCCGCATGGTTCTCGAACGCCTGCGCCCACTATTGGAGAATCCTGCGTCACATAAGGTTGGCCAGAACATCAAATTTGATATGCAGGTGCTGGCTAATAACGGCATCAACCTGGCAGGCGCCTGGTTCGATACCATGCTGGCCTCTTACCTGCTCAACCCGTCACGGCACGGCCACGGGCTTGACGCTTTGGCACAGGAACACCTGAATCATCGCATGATCAGTTACCGTGAGGTGGCCGGTAGCGGTAAGGGAGAAATTAACTTTGCCGAAGTAAGTCTGGAGGCTGCTGCACGCTATGCAGCAGAAGATGCTGATGCTACCTGGCTGCTGCGGCGGAAGTTTGAGCCTCTGCTTGCAGCCGACAATGACGACAAACTGCTCCATACGATCGAAATGCCACTGGTTCCAATTCTGGCCGGCATGGAAAATCATGGAGTCCTTCTCGATTGCAATCTTCTGAATAGCCTGTCTATCGACTTTGCTGAACGAATGAGAATACTGGAGGAGCATATTTTCCGTCTGGCCGGAGAACCTTTCAACCTCAATTCGCCGAAACAGCTCGGTGAAGTTCTTTTTGAACGGCTCGGCTTGAAAACTGGCAAAAAGACCAAAGGAAAAACCGGATGGTCAACCGACAACGAGGTACTGACCACTCTGGCTGAAGAGCAGGAAATTGCGCGCTTGATCCTTGATTACCGGACTGTAGCGAAGCTTAAATCCACCTACACCGATGCACTCCCGCGCCTTATCTGCCCACGTACCGGCCGGGTGCATACCTCATACAACCAGACGGTCACGAGCACCGGGCGACTCTCGTCATCCGACCCGAACTTGCAGAACATTCCAATCCGCAGCGAAGAAGGACGACGTATCCGCCACGCTTTTATCGCACCGCCGGGGCATGTCATACTGGCCGCTGACTACTCACAGATAGAACTGCGGGTACTTGCGCACCTCTCCGGAGACACTGTGTTCTGCCATGCTTTTGCCAATGACGAAGACATCCACACCCGCACCGCCTCCGAAGTTTTTGGGATTTTCCCGGAAATGGTCACTCCCGAGATGCGGCGTCAGGCAAAAACCATCAATTTCGGCATAATCTATGGACAAGGATCCTTCTCGCTTGCAAAACAACTTGGTATTGGGCGTAAAACAGCTGAAGAGTTCATCAATACATACAAAGAACGGCATCATGGAGCCATCGCATTTCTCGACTCCTGCATCAGGGAAGCTGAAGAGCACGGCTGCGTAAGAACAATCCTCGGCAGGCGGCTGCCGATCCCGGATATCAAGAGCAGCAACGGCAATGTCCTGGCCTTTGCGCATCGTAACGCCATAAACTACCCTATCCAGGGTTCGGCGGCTGACATCATTAAATGTGCCATGATCCGGGTGGACTCACGTATTCGTTTGGAACAGCTTAAAAGCACTCTTATTATGCAGGTGCATGATGAACTTGTTTTTGAAGTTCCGGAAGATGAATTACTGACGATGGAACAACTTGTGGAGGAGGAAATGGGGCGTGCATTTGAAACAAAGGTTCCTCTCAAGGTGGACATCAGTCACGGGGCCAACTGGAGCGAAGCACACTAGAGATATAAAGCTACCACCTAAAAGCGGCGCCCTGACCGTTTCAAGACGTTCTTCACGTGTTGGCGCCACGTCTCCTGCGGCGGTCTTTCTGTTTGCGCAGTTTTTCAATTCGTTTCATTTCGGTCGTTTTTCCCCCTGAAGCGGCTTCGATTCGCTCAAGCAACTCACGGCGCGCCAGAAACCGGTTTACCGACTGGCTCCGCTCACGCATACAGGAAACGTGGAGACCTGTCGGTAAATGTTTCAGCTGAACACAGCTTGAAGTCTTGTTGACATGCTGACCACCATTACCGGATGAGCGAACGAAACTTTCTGCAAAATCTTCTTCTCGCACTCCCAACTCGGCCATTTTCAGCTGCAGCCAGCGGTTCTTTTCATCACTTACGGCAAAAACAGGCAATTGTAACGACCCTCGATTTCACTCGTTTTTGTGCAGCCATACGTCCGTCCAGCACCGGCAGGCCCGTAGCATGTATACCATATCATATGTGATTTCAAAGTATTATTCCACCCCCGTGGATTCTTGCCTGAAACGCTCCGGCGTGTTATAAATGCTGCAAATTTCTAAACCACACCTATTTAAAGGAATTCCGTGAAGGCACCTTTTGTCCAACGCTGTTGGGTGACATTTTCAATATACGTTATCGGGTTCTACGCTTCATGCCTGAACAGGTTTGTTATCAAGGGTAATGACAACATTCCGCACTGCGGCCCTGTTCTGATAGCTTCCAACCATATATCAGCATACGACACTATCTTTCTTCCGTGGGCCGTTATCAGATATAACCCATTGCAGATGCTCTGGGCACCGGCCAAAGAGGAACTGTTTGAAAAAAGATTCCAACGGCTGATTTACGCATCATGGGGAGCTTTTCCAGTCAGGCGCAAGAGAGACGTCAGGGCTGGCCGAAGATTAAATACCCTGCTTTTTGACCAGAAAGTCATGCTGTTTCCTGAGGGCACACGCCATAAAGACGGCCAACTGGGCCCCGGCAACCGCGGCGTCGGAAAGATCATCTACGATACCCGCCCAAGCGTCATTCCAACAGCCTTGACCGGCCTTAACAACTGGAAGTTTCCCGGTTTCAGACAAGATGCTGCGGTTTTTTTTGGTGCTGCTCTCGATTTCAGCGACCTGTTTCAGTTGGAAGACTGCAAAGAAACCCACGTACTGATTGTTGACCGATTAATGCAGGCGATTTCAAGTTTGCTTATCAAAGAAAGGGTTGATTGTGGGAGAAAATGACACTCCGACTGTGGAGATTTTTTGCGACGGTGCCTGCAGTGGCAATCCGGGGCCCGGTGGTTACGGAGCGATCCTGCGCTATAGCGGACACGTGAAAGAGCTGAAAGGCGGTGCCAAAAACACAACCAACAATCGCATGGAAATGACAGCAGCGATCGAAGCAATTCGTCAGCTGACTCGTCCCTGCCAGGTCTTGATTACAACCGATTCGCAATATCTGGTTAAAGGGATGACTGAATGGATTGCAGGATGGCAGCGTAAAGGGTGGCGCAACAGCAAAAAAGAACCGGTCGTAAACCAAGACCTGTGGGAGCAGTTGCTCACCGTGACAAAACCACATTCAGTCCAATGGAAATGGGTACGGGGACATGCGGGGCATGTTGAAAATGAACGATGCGACCAACTGGCCAGAGAAGGAATCCCAACGTAGCAATGTGAAGCACGATACATTCGGAAAGAGTGGATTTTTTTGGGTGGGGAACAGTAACATATGAAATAGTGGCGGAGAGAGAGGGATTCGAACCCTCGATACCGGTTTCCCAGTATACTCGCTTAGCAGGCGAGCGCCTTCGACCTACTCGGCCATCTCTCCGTATGTGCAGCAACCTTCAATAACGGCGGGATGAGATACCTACCATGCCCTGTAAATTAAATCAAGCCCAAAGAACTCTCGGCGCAAAATCTGTTGGCGGCGCAGCTTGGTGCCACCCCCATTAACAGGCCATTATCTGCGTGTATGAGATTCTCTCATACACCTTATTTTCCTTTTTTCAGGTCAATCAGAATGAGCTTGGCTACTGCTTTGAGAGTTTCAAAAACGCCTTCTCCCGTTGTGGCACACGCTTCAAATTCAGGAACATTCGTAGGATTTAGCTCGTTATGCAATTCATCAACCGACATGGCACCCGGCAAATCCCGTTTGTTGTATTGGACTATGTACGGTAGTTTGTCCAGATCGTAGCCTTGCTCCTTAAGATTTATTCGCAAATTTTCAAGCGATTCGATGTTCGCATCTATTCGCTCTTCCTGAGAATCAGCAACAAAAACAACTCCATCAACACCCTTTAAAATCAGTTTTCTGGACGCGTCATAAAAAACCTGTCCCGGAACAGTATAGAGATGAAAACGGGTTTTAAATCCCCGTATTTCACCCAATGAAAGCGGAAGGAAATCAAAAAACAGTGTGCGTTCGGTCTCGGTCGCAAGACTTATCATCTTGCCTTTGGCATCCGGCGCAGTCCGTTGATAAATAAACTGAAGATTTGTCGTTTTTCCGCACAGACCCGGTCCATAATAGACGATTTTACAATTTATTTCACGAGAAGCATAGTTGATGAAGGACATCTTTAACTTTCCCCGTTATTAAGTATTGTGCGTTGGCATTGTTTCGACTGTTCCGGAAACACAAAATACGTCGTAACATCCCACGTATTCTTTGATTGGTTTCAGCTGAATAGATTATCGATGTCGTCATCAGTTATTTCGGCAAAGGGGAAATCGGAAGAACCCCGTTTTTCACGTTCTTCCGATTTATTCATCAATTTTTCAAAAATAGTTGAAAGCTCTTCTGATGATTTTTTTACGCGTAAACGGACTAAACCGAGGGAAGAGCGGTTGTCAAACAAAACAACGAGAATAACCCTCCCGCCAACAATAGAAATGTGAAGGTTATCCTTCTCCCCTTCGTGAAAGAGAATCGAAAACTCTTTTTCACCTATCAGCTTGGCCAAACCACCGGTAGCCGCAATATTTCCGGCAGTCAAAGAAGCGAGTGATGTCGTATCAAATCGCTCGGTTTCTCCAACTCCGGAAATAAGCTGACCATTCTTATCGACCAGAAATATCACCTTGGCGTTGGCTTCTTTCAGCAAACGCTCAATAACTTCATTAACTTCCCGAAATTCTTCATCGTACATGACCAGCGTTGGATTGGACATGCCCTATCTCCCTGCCCGTCGGCAATAGTATCTTCTAAATTAAAATATTCAGCTTTATAGCAAACCTCATGCCCGCTTTCAAGCTTATTCGATGTATCTAGAGAAGATGATTGCAGATATAATCGGCTATTTGCTTTACCCTGTTTGCTGTGTTACCCTATCTCGTTTACATATCACTTCGTCACCCATTCAGAAGGCATAAAGATTATGGAATTGAGCTTTTCCAAAAAAAACCAACCGATTGACCAGATTATCAATCGGTTGGTTGAAGAAGCTGGTGGTGTTCATCATCCCGCCGTAATTAAAGAAATGATCCTTGCTACACTTAAAATAGGCCAGGACGTCGATTATCTTGCCGACCTGAAATTAATTAACCGCACATTGCGCGAAATGCGCTATACGGCAAAGGTTTTTTCCCCTTACCGCCACCGGAAGAAAGTTACTATCTTCGGTTCGGCCCGCACGGAAGAAACAGACGAAATGTATAAAAAATGCGTGCGGTTCAGCCGCCGACTGGCAGAAAACAATTATATGGTCATTACGGGTGGTGGCCCTGGCATCATGCAAGCCGGCAATGAAGGTGCAGGTAGCGAAAACTCTTTCGCCGTAAACATCCGACTCCCATTCGAACAGAAGCCAAATCCGATTATGTACCGAAACCCACGACTGGTGACATACAAGTATTTTTTTAACCGCAAAGTGGCTTTTGTTAAAGAGGCTGACGCAATTGTTGTTTTTCCGGGAGGTTTTGGAACATTGGACGAAGCGATGGAAGTTTTCACGCTGATTCAGACCGGTAAAACTTCTCCCAAACCCCTGATTCTGATGGACGACAAGGATGGCTATTGGGAGCAGTTTTTTAATTTCGTCAAAGAGAGTCTTCTGGTGAAAGGCTTCATCTCGGGAGAGGATTTCTCACTTTTCACCCTCACCAGAAGTGAAGAGGAAGCACTCCAGGTAATAAATATTTTCTATAGCACCTACCATTCCCTACGTTTCATTGAAAACCGGCTGGTTATCCGCCTGCTAAAAACTCTTTCAAACGAACAGATCGAAACCCTGACCAAGGAGTTCCCCGGACTCATCAAAGAAGGCGATCAGATCCGCTCTTGCACGGCATTCCCGGAAGAGGCCGACGAACCAGACCTTGCCCATTTGCCGCGTATTACCCTGTTATTCGACCATCATCACTACGGGCTGCTGGTTGCGTTCATTAACCGCATCAACTCATTTCCGGCAGCAAATTGACTTACGCGCTATGACTTCATCGCCTTGGTCCGTTGACAACACCAGACGCTTGACGTTATAGTTCAAAAATTACTTTCATTTCAGGACACCATGCAGGATTT
>JABBNX010000267.1 GCA_019352135.1 Pseudomonadota bacterium | reverse complement strand
AATCTGAAAGGGGTGTATGCGGCCAACGAGTTTCTCACCCGTATAAACCTGATGGAGGCGGGGCGCAGTGACGACAGCCCGACTCCGATCATCAAACGCCGCGAGGTGGCCGTCATCGGCGGCGGGAACACCGCCATCGACTGTGTCAGGACGGCACGAAGGCTGGGCGCCGAACGCGCCATGATCGTGTATCGGCGCGGCGAGGCGGAGATGCCCGCCAGGATCGAGGAAATCAAGCATGCCAGGGAAGAAGGGGTCGAGTTTATCATGCTGACCGCTCCGACGGCGATCCTCGGAACGAAGGACGGCTGGGTCTCGGGACTAAGCTGCCAGAAAATGGAACTCGGTTCGCCGGACGCATCCGGGCGCCGCCGTCCCGAGGCGATTGCAGGTTCCGATTTCGAGCTGCCGGCCGGAGTCGTTATCGATGCAGTCGGCACCGGCGCCAATCCACTCCTGACGGCGAGCGCCCCCGATCTTTCCCTCAACAAGAGTGGCAATATCCTGATCAGCTCTGCGGGAGAGACCAGTATTCCAGGAGTTTTCGCCGGCGGAGACATCGTGAGGGGTGGCGCAACCGTTATCCTCGCCATGGGAGATGGCAAGCGCGCCGCAGCAGCAATTGACGACTACCTGAAAAGCAGATGATAATTTTATTCATTACCTGTCCTTCAACGTATCAACTGCTGGAGTGTGTGCATTCGTTTTTCAGTAACATTCAGTAACATTTTGTATTGCCACGGTTCTCTTCCCGATGGAGCTTTTGTCATTTTCCCCAATGTACCCTGACGGCATAATCCATACATCGCTCAAAAACATCATACGTAAAATCAGGCGGGATAAGTCCGGCTGTTGCATCGTCCGTATTGCTCCGCTCAAACGTTCTGGTATCGGACATATAGGGGAGGTATGGCCCTATAAAACGGTTGAAAAGCGCCTCTGGTGGATTGAATGCGGCGCTCGAGGCGTTCCCCCCGTACACAATTTCTATTCCCTGGATTTTAAGAAATGATTCGCAATATAACGCAAGATCATCCAGCGTTTCAGGAGCGTCGCTGGTAATGTGATAAATTGCACCGGTTTTCCCGTGTTCCAGAATCGACAATGCGGCAGAAACGAAATAATCGACCGGAATCAGATTGATATGCCCGCGATGAGCAACGACTACTTTCAAAGGAAGGTGGAGTATGTCCTTATCATCCAGATAAATACCGATTTCTTTGGATCTGACCCCTCCGTGGTTATGTATGTCGTTCACATAAATTTCCCGTATGAAATGAAGCGATTTGACATGATTGTACAAGGCGTTGAAGTGGTTGGCCCGCCCACTGCGCGAATCGCCGTAAACAATCGACGGGCGGATGATCGTAAAAGGGATGGCATGCATAGTACACTGCGCGGTAATTTTCTTTTCTGCGCAGGCCTTGGTCTCTTCATAGACGTTAACAAACTGTTCCGAAGCTACCGGTGTTTCCTGACAAAACGAGGATGAAATTCCGGCTACATACGCCGTGCTGACATAATGAAGCCATGGTGCGGTGCTGTTTTTGGCTAATTCGAGGATCTGTTCCAGGCTATCAACATTCATGGCAGTTATTTCACGGCGATTCTGTTCCGAAAAACGGGTGTCTGACGCGCAATGGATAATATGGCCTGACTTGTCGCAGAGAGCGGCATATCTGTCCGGGTCGAGGCCGCACAGCGGCTTCAAAAAATCCACTTCTGCCGTTTCAACCTGGTCGCTGCGCGTCTGAAGGCCAAACCACTCCAGCAATTTGTTGATTCTGAACGCCAGACTTCCATCTGCAGAGCATCTTCCAAGAACAACAACTCGGTTGCCTCGTTCAAGTAAAGAGGCCATCAAATGGCTCCCGAGAAAGCCGGTTGCCCCGGTGAGAACGTATGTGCGTGTTCCATTTTCTGCCATATTGGTTTTTCGCCTATGCATAAAGGAGATTTTCTTTCCGGCAATATCCCTGATATAAAAGGTATTTCAGCCATCGTATGGTGCCGGTCCGGGCAGAATACTCCTCGATCAGGTCGCCGGCTTCCACCACGGCCTGTTGCATGCGCGAAATTTCATCCGTGTCATTCTGGTCAAGATAATAATCGTATTCGAAAATGCCTCTCTTCCCGCTGTCAACCGGCGTGACAAAGCCGAATTCATTCTTGAGCCGATGGCGGTCTGCGATCTGTTTGAAACCGTCACACATCTCGGAGATCAAAGGGTGTTCAAGGGGAAGATACATGAGGAACGGGAAGAAATGTTTTTCACGTCCGACCCGAGTGCTGGTGATTCTGAACATATTGAGCCAGACAAGATTTGTCATTTCGGGCCGGGCGTACATGGTTTCGAAAAACGGTCGCAGTTCCGGATCAATATCCTGCACAAATTGCGTCGGCGATGGGGCAAGAGCCGTTTCCGCCAGCTCGGCAAAACCGCTTATTTTCAGGTATGAAAACGGTTCAGCTGCTGAAAACTCGGCCATGAGGTCCAGCCATGGGGCCGACCTGAGCGAGGGCAAAGAGTGAGAGCGGTGAAAAGACGCTGGTTGATGACCGGATAGCCCATTTCCGCTATGCTTTGCAGGGCGTACGTGTCGCCGATCACCAAGACCATGTACGCAATGCCCAGCCTGTTTTCAAAGATATCTCTGGCATCTGCGGCCAGTTGCCGGGTCGGGGCGATAAATGCTGAAATGTATTCCACACCGAGGGTTCCGATTGCCAGGCCGATCCGCCGCACAGAGCAATCCTTGGTAAAACTGAGGGCTTTTTCCAATGACTGAAAGGGAACAAGGACCCCCGCCTCGTCATCCGTCATCGGATGAAGTTTGGCGCTCAATGCCGTACAGATACCCGGTGTCTGCTGACCGGACCGGCTGAAAGCAAAAAGGTTGGGAGCATCTTTTTCGTTCAGCGAGAAGAACGATCCATCAGTGGCAACAAACTCGGCATCAACGAAATTGTCGGCAGAAGTCCCGTATGCGGCTGAAAAAAGCGACAATATGCCGGAACTCATCGTGCTGCCGCACACCAACGCAGCCGCTTCGGCAACATTAACCCGATAACCGCGCTTCACCG
>JABBNX010000266.1 GCA_019352135.1 Pseudomonadota bacterium | reverse complement strand
CCATACGACCCGCCTTGATGGCGGAAAGGTGGCGCTGCAACTCTAAAGTCCAGTATTGATCAGTAACGTGGTTTTTCTGTAAAAACGGTCTGGACTGGCTCCAAACGGGGATTGCCCTCTAATTCAAAGCCTTTTTGCAAGAGGCTCAACTTACTGATAAATAAGTCATCCCATCAAAATTCACACATTCCCACCAAAACTCGGTCACTTCCTAAGCAAATACCTCCCCACAGAGCCACTTCCTTCATTCTTCAAAGCTAGTATTTACGGGGCCTGGAACCGATTGTCACCAATTTTCATGGGTCGCACCTTCTGCTTCTTCGAACCTTTCTTGATCAAACAAGATAATTCTAAAAACGAAAACCCGCCATGTGTCGCCAGACTTTTTTTGCAGACCAACATCCCCTGTCCAACAAGCTTCTCTAGGCCTAGTTTTTAATAGTCATCGTTTTCCAGATCGTCATCATTTGCTTCAAGTTCATTCTCGCAGAGGGGGCAGCGATCATCCGGTTCAAGATCCGACCCACAGTTTGAGCAAGTATTTTTTTTCAAGGCTGAGTTACAAAAACAAAGGCTAGCAGATCTTCGAGCAGGTCTGGCATCATGGTGTTCTCCTCTGTGATTTTGATATCATGAGAATAGCACCTGCCCTCCCCCATCTGGCGTCCTACACAAATTTATTCTCAAAGAAAAATGCGGCGCTTCCCTAGTCATTCCAGAGAAGCGCCGCTTAATACCTGCTTAATATTTTGGGTCTCTGAATTTGGGTGTGGAAACTGAAAAGGTGACAAGTTTTTCCTGAATGAATTGCAGTGTGGACGAACTACATAAAGTTTCTGCCGCTTGAATAGGTTTTTAAAGCCGCTCTTTCGCGTTTATATAAACTTGATTGTTTTCCCTTTTGCCTACAGCGATGACGACCACCGTGACAAGATTGTCGCAAACCTGATAGACAAGGCGGTATCCTGCATCGCGCAGCTTGATTTTGTAGCAATCGGGCATTCCACTTAGCTTGGCAGACTCAACCCGAGGAGCCACAAGGCGTTCTGCAAGCCGTTTTTTAAACAGTTCTCTGACACTGTTGTCCAGCTTGCGCCATTCTTTGAGAGCCGATTCTTTGAACTCTAATTCATAGCTCATCAATCGAAACCTTGATGCTGCGTTCATGCTGACGATCTTTGACAAGCTGGACGAGATATTGATCATCAAGTTGCTCAATCATGTGTTCAAAGGCAGCCGCAGGGACGAGGTAGGCGGTGGGACGATTATGGTTGAGGATAGCGACCGGCGCACCATGTGAGCGTTTGATTACGTCGGAAGGATTTTTTTTGAGGTCGCTTATACTGACTGTGGCTGTCGCAAGCATAGTTTGCATGGTTCACCCCCTTAATTTATTTAGCACCAATATTAGGTCATTATTTAGGTCTTTGCAATAAGTAAATGCGAAAAGTTTATACTCCTGTGACGATCAAATATGAAGTGGACATTTCCACTTTACTTGCTTTTATTGAAACCGGGAAAATCTAACCCTTTTCCACACCTTAATTCAGAGAGCCTATATTTTTAGTTGCCTACTATTTTTTCTTTGCTGGAGCCTTTGCCACCTTCGCTGCTTTAACAGGTTTGGCTGTCAGATCCTTAAGTGCCTTACCCGGTGAAAACTTGCCGTTTGTCTTCAGCCTTTGTCAAAACACCCTTTTGTTCCAACACTGACACCAAAGCGGCAATTTCAAAGCTGTTGGACAATGCCAATTCTTCTATTGTAACAGTTTCTGCGGTTGGCCGTTGGCTGGCCATAAGATCATCCTCTCCCAACAGCCATACCTTCAAGTATGTCGTCTGCAGTCCTGATTTTTGCGTACACAGCACCCAAAGCAGCCAAAAAAGACCCGTGGACTTGCCGAGCCGGGATTATTTCGCCGTTAAAAGTAAGGTTGGGAGCAGCGCAGGCGTCTTGTGCAATAGTGCAGGCGAAGCCTAGATCAAAGGCTGCTCTTACTGTAGCGTCAACGCACATGCTGGTCATCATCCCGCAGAACAAAATGCTATTAACTTCTGCACGCCGGATTCTCTCCAGCAGATCGGTTTCGCGGAAACTGTTGGGATTGTGTTTTGTGACGACCTGCTCATGGTGACCTCTCCACGGTTGATATCATTGCCATGCTCAATTCACATCTCTACAAAATTAGGGGAAAAAATTATCACCCTGTCGATTCAGGCCATTCTATGGACGGCTTTCTCCGCTATCATACTGCCAGCAGAAATTATTTGGTAGAAGTTTCAAGAGAGACATTCAGCATGGCGGCTATATTGCGAGAGGCTCTACGGAGGTTTCAGACCCAGTGGTTGTATCGTATCTTGTCACGCTCGAGTTTATCTACTGGGACGGGTTGTTTCTCCTCGACAGGGTGTCCTATTCCGATTATGCATTCGACTTTGATCTGTTCCGGGAGACCATACGAATCATAGACCGTAGGTTATCAGCAATCAACTGATGATCCGCATGACCAAGCATGTCATTACCACCATGGCAGAGAATCAGTAGAGCGGGGCGTTCCCGATCAAGCAGTTTCGGCAGACGCTGAACACCACTTGCCGAGACTTCGCCTGGAACCCCGGCATTGATTACTTTTCGCCCGGTCAGGCTTGAGAGAACAGCAGGATAACTCTCTGCATCACCGGCGCCTGTCCCAGCGGTCAGGCTGTCGCCAAAGGCCAGAATAGTGGCATCAGAAGCCAATAACGGCAATTGAGCCGTTTTGCTGCAAGCAGTCAGCAGCACAACGGCCACAACAATCAATAACGTAACGAGGCATGTTTTTGTAGTCATCATTTTTGATCCTGTTCTCTTATGTAATGACGGAAATGGCGAGAAACACCCACATACGCTTAGTTCACTGGTGGATAACCGGAGAGGTTTTCAATACGTGCTGAAATGATGTGTTCATATTTGTCATCACACTTCGGATCCTGATCCAGTTATTACGGTACGTACCCACTGCCTATTGCTGAAAACGGAAGTTCAAGTCCGAGTTCAGGCACCTGCTTGGCTATCCAGGCGGTGAATGTATTGCTGTTTGGACGTAACCGACAAACATAGACCATATTGAATAGTAGTCAGTTGTAAGATCG
>JABBNX010000060.1 GCA_019352135.1 Pseudomonadota bacterium | reverse complement strand
GGCTTCCACTTTAACTCTTACTTATGCATTCAAACACTACACTAGCTTCTCACGCTGTACAGCATAAATGACGATGTACGGGAGACCGGCAACAACGAGTTCCAGCGTTCATTTAGCGCACTGTAGCAGAGGGGAGGAAGGCATGTCCAGAGCGTTGTTGTACCGCTGCAGCTACGTTCCACCAGAGGCAATAGCCATGAATCGGCGTGAAGCACGCTGTAATGGCGACTCCGTATTAGGCACGTCATGCCCATCCGAATTGCTAAATTGTGCTGCTGTGTTATTATTTTTAACGGACGCGCCATTTATTTATTCTGTAAAGGAGGATGCCATGTCAGAGAAACTGCTGGTGCCGTCGATTGAAATGCGGCTTGGGTCGCTGCTGGAGTTCAACCGCAGGAGGGACGGCAGTGATGCCTCTCTCGGCAAAGAACGGCCCACCATAACCATTTCTCGTGAGTTTGGCTGCGAGGCCTATCCTGTGACCGAATGCCTCAAGGAAATCATGGAGAAGAAGAGTGGCGAACCCTGGGCATTAATGGACAAAGCATTGCTGGAGGAGGTGGCGAAGAATCATAATCTCTCGGAAGAAATTGTCCGCAGCCTGGGAGAGAAGAAAGGGCGTATTCTGGATGAGGTTCTGGCAACATTCTCACCGCGCTGGAAAAGCGAGAAGGACCATTTTCGCCTGTTGTGCAAACATGTATTCTCCCTGGCGGAAAAAGGCAACTCGATCATTGTTGGTCGGGGCAGCGCCATCGTCACGCAAAAACTTAGGAACTGCTACCATTTTCGCATGTATGCCTCTCATGATTTCAAGGTGGCGTCCATCGCCAGGCGGCTCAATATTGCCAAAAGCGAGGCCGAGAGTGTCGTCGAGAAAAACCAGAATCAGCGTAATGCATTCATTCACGACTATTTCAACGTGGATCCCTGCGAACTCCGCTTCTATCACCTGGTTTTCAACAACAACAAGAATACCCCGGAGCGGATAGCACAGATGATTGCAGAATATGTCACAACAGGGTGATGCAAACTGATTGATCGTATCATTTCAGAAGGCGGAGCCGAAGCGCCGCCTTCTGAACTATCAATATTTATTATATCTTACCAACACAAGAATATTTTCAGCACATGCCTCTTCACACCCCTGAACCGTACAACCCGGAATCCTCCCGTTCGTCGTCGCTGAATTTCAACGAATAATTTTGCTGCTTATGTACAACCCGTATATATCCCTAAAATAAAATTATACTTGATATTAACGTCAAGTAGCCATAGCCTGAAAAAAATGACCGGTGCAGAGGTGAAAGCATGGACAGCATGACGTATCGTTCCATACCTGACATGCTCAGGAACAATGCAAAAGAATTCAGCGGCAAGCTTGCTCTGAAATACCGCAAGCAGGGTGTCTTTGTTACACTGACATACGCTGCCTACTATGAACGGGTATTGATGGTAGCCAGGGGACTTGGCAAAATGCACGTCAAACCGGGCGACCGAATCGGGATTCTCTCGGAAAACCGGGCCGGATGGGTCATCGCCGATATGGGGATCTTGTGTACCGGTGGCGTTACTGTCCCGATTTATCCAACCAATACCCCGGAACAGATCGAGTATATGATCAACCATTCGGGAGTCAAGATCCTGTTTGTATCCGGAAAATTCCAATACAGCAAGCTTCTGAAGGTAAGAGAATCCATGCCGGGATTGGAGTTGGTTGTTTCATTTGAGCGCTTCCTCGGTGACCCGTCATTACCGGTCACCACTTTCTACCAGCTTTCCGAGATCGATTCGCCCATAAGCGCGGTGGAGAAAAGAGACATCGAGGCGGAAATCAACCGGATCGAACCGGGTGACATGGCGACACTGATTTACACCTCCGGAACTACCGGGATACCCAAAGGGGTCATGCTTTCCCACAATAACATACTTACCAACATTCAGTACCTGACGGAGCAGAGCGGGGCGGTCGGCACGGAAGACACGCTGCTGAGTTTTCTCCCCCTGAGCCACATCCTTGAAAGGTCGGCCGGCTACTACATGACGATTCTCAACGGCGCCTTGCTGGCGTTTGCCGACAGCATTGAAAAGGTTGCGGAGAATATGCTGGAAATTCGGCCAACCGTTATGGTGAGCGTCCCCCGTCTGTTTGAAAAAATTTATCACCGGATCTTCGACAACGCCCATCAGTTGCCTGCCATCAAAAAAGCCCTGTTCCACTGGGGAGTCGATGTGGGCAAAAGATATGTCGCCGCAACCTATATAAACAAGCGCCCCTCAGCACTGTTAAACATGGAATACTCGCTGGCCGACCGTTTGATATACAGAAGAATCAGAGCAAAGTTTGGCGGCAACATGAAATTATTCTGCTCGGGCGGCGCCCCTCTGGACAAGACGATCAATGAATTTTTCTGGATCATCGGCATCCCGATTCTTGAAGGCTATGGCCTGACCGAAACAAGTCCGGTGCTCAGCTTCAACAGTTTCGATCACGTCAGATTCGGGTCGGTTGGCACCGCCTTGAAACAGACGGAATTCAAAATTGCGGAAGATGGAGAAATTTTGGCGAGGGGGCCACAGGTTATGCTTGGTTATTATAACGACCCGACCGCCACGGCTGAAACCATTCAAAACGGCTGGCTCACGACCGGCGACATCGGCTATATCGAAGACGGTTTTGTGTATATCACCGACCGGAAAAAAGAGTTGATTATTACGGCAGGGGGCAAAAACATAGCTCCTCAACCGATCGAAAACGAGCTAAAGATGGATAAGTATGTGACCTCTGCTTTTGTGTTCGGGGATCGCAAACCGTATCTGACCGCGTTGATTGTGCCGAACCTGGAGCGTCTGCTGGGATTTGCCAAGGAAAAACATATCCACTATTACGAACTTGACGACCTGGTCATGCACGAACCGGTACAGAAGCTGTTCGAACAGAGGCTTGCCGTTATCAACAACCGGCTTGCTCCGTATGAGACCATCAAGAAGTTCGTGCTGCTGGTCCATGATTTTTCCATTGAGGGTGGCGAATTAACCCCGACATTGAAAATGAAACGCAAAATAATTTATGAAAAGTACAAGCATAAGATTGAAGATCTGTACGCTGATCACAGCAATTGACATGAGCACGATCGTCACCGACCGGGAGGACTCTAATGACACTGCAGGCTTTCTCCGACCACAGAAAACCAGATTTTTCAAAATTTCACTGAATGAACTTCACAAATCAAGCCCCCGGCAAAGCCGGGGGCTTGATTTGTGAACCGCTCAAAGCGGTTGGTTTAAACCATGCGCCGCCTGAAGGCGGCTAGGTCGGTAGTTTTAGCTGATCTTGCCTCTGATCTTCTATCTCCTGGCGCCGGATGTATTCGCGAATCACCTGTCCATCTCGCCCAACTGTCGAGACAAAATAACCACGTGCCCAAAAACTCTCACCGACAAAGTTGCGGGTACGACCTCCATAGGTTCTCGCTATATGAATCGCGCTTTTGCCCCTTATATACCCAACTACCTGCGCCACTGCATATTTCGGCGGAATAGACATGTATATGTGGACATGATCGGGGCATAAATGCCCCTCCAATACAACACTTTCGCGCTGACGCGCCAATTCACGAAAAGTATCTCCAAGGTGCCTACGTAAATTTCCGTAAAGTACTTTTCGCCGATATTTTGGAATCCAAACAATGTGGTACTTGCACTCCCATGCTAATGGCATAAACTTTCAACGTTAGTCAATGGAAGCCTCCTTTTCTGTAAACTTTGAGCGGTTCACAGTAGGAGGCTTTCATTTTATCCCGGAACTGTCAAACTTTTGAGGTCCCCCGGCAAAGCCGGGGGGTTCCCATTGGACTAAACGAAATATTAAATGTTACATTGTACTAGCACCATGTAACAGCTATAATTTCGGATAAAGACGAGTCAATCTGATTCGAGCGTCAGATGTTGTGAATTGCCAGTTGATTTTCTTGGTGCAATTATTTCGGTCTTTTTCCCATGCGGCCACTTCAGTCTGTATTGTTGGCATGTCCGGAATCCGGCGGTCAAGACACTGTCCTTTTAGGACGCTCAGTTCAATCTCCGCCATGTTCAGCCAGCTGCCATGCTTGGGCGTGTAATGTATATCAAGTCTTTCAGCCAGTCTTCTGGCCTCTTTTGGTTCATATGTTTCGTAGAGTGAGGCGATACTGTGAGTATTCAGATTGTCCATAACCAGACGCACCTTGATCGCATCAGGATAACGTTCGTCAAGCATCTGTTTGATCTGCAACGCCCAATCTTTTCTGGTTCGGTGTTCCGTGATGGCAACATGCCTCTTGCCGCCCAGCGGCTCTACCTCCATAAAGATTTCTACCACTCCGTTTCTGACGTACTCATCGTCAACACGTACCGGGTGCCCCGGTTTGCATGGTATCGGATCTCGAACTTCGCCGATCAGTTGTTTGCTGGATTCATCCATACAAACAACTGGATAGTCAGGATCATACGGCAAGTGGTAAACCTCAAGAACGTCCTCCATGTTGGCTACAAATGCCGCGTTTCCTTCTGGAGGGATTTTCCAGTATTTGCTGAGGTGAGGCTTAAGTTCGTTTTTTTTAAAACCCGCTGCACGGTCATGTGCGATACGGATTCAGCAAAGTTAAGTTCCACAGCCTTATCGGCAAGGAGTCTTACTGTCCAACGCCTGTGCCCCTCTGGAACATCTGAACAGGCTATGGCAATCAGTCTTGCCTCGAATGCCCCGTCAAATGTGACTTCGCGGGGCGGTTTTTCCCTTTGCTTCCTTTCAAGTGCAGAGTCGAGTCCTTCTTCCACGAAACGTTTTTTCAGATGTTCAATTGTCCGGCTGCTTACGCCAAGGGCTTCAGCCGTACTGATCCAGTTCGGCAAGCCGTGCCTTCTATCAGCGGTCAGAGAGGCGGTGACTCAGAAAACAGTGCGCCCTGACGTGGCGGCCGCCATCCTGGCAAAGCCCACTTCTTCTCCTGCCTGTCCGGTGACGCCGCACAACGGCAGTCTACTTGCCATATCCTACGAAGAAAGGAACGGCAATCAGCGGCCGTTTTTTTCAGTTATTATTGTAGCAATCATTCTCAACTGCCTGTTAGTTCAAACGGAGGAAGCATAACATCTGGTGGGCTCTTACGGATCCGGCTTTCCAGGAAATGTTCCTCGTTAAGGCCACCAGTATTGCTGTTACGATAAAATTCGCGACCGCTACCATCTTCGTCGGAGGCATGGACATGAGTATGATGTAGGAATGTTAGCCTTGGTCGCTTAGTTTTTGGGGACCTCCGGGTCCCCGGGGAATGATTTACCTTGGGCCTTACATGAAAACAATCGTAGCGTTGACAAATAGTCGGCCAGCTTACATGAGGAAGGGAGAATTTATGAAAAAGATAATGGTAACACTTATCGTGGCAAGTTTTCTTTCAGCAACAATAGTAGCACCCGTATTCGCTGATGGCTGGGGTGGACGCTCCCATGGAAGAGGAGGCGGAAGCGATCTCTTCTGGCCGATCACCGCTGCCTTGCTCATCCCCGCCGCCATCATCGGAACCGCAGTGCACCTTGCCGCCCGGGAACCGGTGTACGCTTACGCACCTCCACCGGTAATCGTTGAACCGGAAGTGTATCCAGTGCCAGAGACTTACTATGCTCCGAGAGTATATGTCGCACCGAGGGGTTACTACTCGTCGAGAGAATACTACCCTGCTGGAAGCTATCGGAGACAAGGGTGCGGTTGGTAATAAATACCTGAATGATTGTGCAAACCGGGAAAGGTACTTAATACAATTCAGATGGTTAGATATATTTACACAAAATAATCAGTGGTTAACGTGGTCTATGTTTGTCGGTTACCACAAACAGCACCTCCGCAGCGGACAAAAGCGCTACTTAACTCACGTACCAAGTGACAGATACAGGGTCATCGGGTTATCACGGCATGGCGTAAATCCATAGTGTTCGTAGAATTCTTTGGCTGCTTGGCCCTTTGCATCTACCACAAGCGCATATGCAGCCACATATTTGCGAGCCTCCAGGCATCGCTCAACTGCGCACCCAATGAGCAGACGCCCCAGTCCGCAACCGTGATGAGCCGAATGCGCCGCCAAACGTCCTAGACGAAAGCAAGGCACCGGATAACGAGGCAACTTTTGCTGTGTGCGCTCATCCAACTGGATGGCGTCAACCTGAGCGGCACTTAAACTGTAGTAGCCCAGTATGGTTCGAGGGGCGTTGGTGTCAACCAGTACCCGCACGACGGTGATGCCCTTCTTACTCTGCTGAACTGCAAAGTGCTGAAGGTACTTGTCAAGCTCAGCAACGCCAGAGGTAAAGGCCTGGCGGTCATGGCGAGTTGGGTCGAGCAATTGTTCTTCAAGCACGTTTTACCTCACGCGCAATGTTCATCGCGTTTTGCAAAGCTGCATTGGGCATGAATGCCCCATCAAGTGCTTTCGTGAATGCCATAAAATCCTGAGCGGTCATTGTGATTCGGGATTCCCGATCTAACAGTTCACATGCCTTTTCTTTGGCTGCCGTGCGCATAAATGCCGCCATTGTGGTGCCAACTAAGGTAGCAGCGCGAGCAATAATATCCTTTTCTTTTACATCCATCGTTAAATCAAATCGTGCAACAGTAGGCATAACATCTCCTTATTTACGGTAAAATTACGTATACTGTAATTTACCGTAACAATTAAAAACAATCAAGTGTTACTTAAAGAAAATAATTATGGTTCATGATACATTGACCTACTGACCCTCTTTCAAAACAAACCTTACTGTGACAAGCACCTGAGATGTTATAGGCATACCGTTTTTGACAGCCGGCGCAAATGTGGACTTCCTGATGGCGGCGCTTGCGGCTTCGGCAAAACCAAAACCATTTGTTTCTATTGTTTCGAGCCCCTGCAATTTGCCTTGATCGTTCAGCGCCAGACTTAAAACAACCTTCCCTTCTTTCCCCAGTTTTCGAGCCATAAATGGATATATAGGAGCTTCCTTATGGATGAAACGTGGAGAGCCTGTCTCACCCATCACCATTACCTGCGCTGTATTATAACGTGGACGGGAGGAAACGAGAGGCTTGCTATTTTCCTGTGGAGGAGCTAACGCCTGACAGGAATTCAACGCTACACTTGCGGGGGTAATATTCTTAGCTTGTCGTGGAAAAGCTGGAACAGGAGCATCGTTCGACGTTGGTATTTTTACAAGGACATCATTATTAGCAACTTGTGGAGCCGACTGCTTGCCATGTTGCATCGACTGAATACGAGTCACGACTTCGGTATGTGTATCGGTATTACTATTCAGTTTGGTTGGAATTTGTTGGATTTGCTTCACTGTCCGGGCAACGGGGGATTCAACCATAAAAGTCTCAACCGTATGTGCGGTAGTCTGCGCTGTCTTTGGTAACTTAGTGACAACGATAATCAAGGCTATATGAAGAAGAATTGACCCAATCAAATAGTTCCAAAGCCGCTTCGATTTTACGGTAGCCTCACACACGCTGCTAAACGCTGGCAACAGAAAGCGCCTGGCATACGGTACGATTAGCCGCCATATAGACACCAATGGAATCATTAAGATCATAGGCATTTCGTACTATTTCATCCGTAAGAACTTTGCCAGGCACACCCTCAATAACCGTTAGCCCATTCTTGACCAATAGAAGACGATCCAGCATGGCGCCCATTCCAATGTCGTGGAGAGACATAAAGACGGAGACTTTCTTTTCACAGACAATAGCTTTAAGCAGATTAAACAGGTCAAACTGGTACTTTATATCAAGGCTCGCCAGTGGTTCATCAAGAAGAAGCACTTTGGCGCCCTGTACCAATGTCATGGCAATATATGCCCGCCTTCGTTCGCCGCCACTCAATTCAGCGAGATGTGTCTTTGCTTTTCCCTGCAGGCCGACTAAATGAAGAGCCTCTTCTACTGAGAGTGTCTGTGATCCTTCTTGTGGATACTTACCCATCCTGACAAGCTCACCAACACGAAATGGAGCCTGTAAATCCAGAATTTGCGGAAGATACGCAACATGTTTTGCCCGTTCTTTTCCGCTGTAAGAACCAATCGCTCGATATCCGACCAGAACTTTTCCTTTTTTAGGAGAGAGTATTCCGGCTGCAAGCTTGAGGATAGTAGACTTCCCCGCTCCATTTGGCCCCATCAGTCCAACCAGTTCGCCCTCAGCCACTGAAAAAGACATGTGGTCCATAAACCTTTTCGGGCTGTAGGAAAACGAAACGCCTGTAAACTCAAGTGTGGTCATTGATACAATCTCCTGAAACAGCGCGTTAGTGCGTTTTTCTTTGTCCCAACAGAAATATGAAATAGGGAGAACCGATAAGTGCAGCGATGACCCCGGCTGGAAGCTCCAATGGCGCCGCAACAGTTCTGCCAATAGCGTCGGCAAAGCACAGCAGGGTCCCTCCGGCAACGACCGAAAGCGGTAGTACAACTGCTGCGTCCGAGCCTACGTGGCGCCGGACGACGTGGGGGACGACAAGCCCTATGAATCCAACTACGCCACCCATGGAAACCGATGCAGCGGTCATGAGCGAGGCCGCAATAAAGAGATAGAGCCTTTCCCGTGGCGGATTAAAACCGAGGCTATACGCAATGTCATCTCCCAGCGTTAAGGCATTCAGTCCTTTGTGCCGTGTCAATGCGAGAGCAAGACCGATGAGTATGAATGAGAGTCCAACAGGAAGTAATCCCCAGTCAACCATCGAGAGATCGCCGGACATCCAGAGTATTGCCCTTCTGAGGCCGTCATCCACGGAAAGAGTCATAACCAGCATGAGTACAGCAGAGAGAAAGAAGCCTATACCCACACCGGCCAACAGGAGCCGTTCAGGCTTAAGCCCTTTCCACCCGTGCCCAAGAATAACAACAGCTGCACCTGTTGCAAGTGCACCGATAAACGCCAGTATTGGAACGCTTAACGTAAACAGGGAAATGCCAAACATAATCCCGAATGAGGCTGCGAGTGACGCACCGCTGGAAATTCCAAGAATGTAAGGATCTGCAAGCGGATTACGAAAAATTCCCTGAAGAATGGCGCCAGAGGCCCCGAGAGCGCCTCCCATAAGAAGTGCAACCGCCGTTCGTGGAAGCCTGATGGCAAGAAGAGTCCGGCATGTTTCGCTATCCATAACGAAAGGATTTAATAACCGTGGTCCACTGGCAACCGAGACGACAATAATGATCAAGGAAGAAACACACAGTGTTGCCGCAACGAGAAAATTTGATCCGGTATCGCGTTTCATGGCATCTTTCTGCAGCGGTCAAGTTCTCTCATACCCGCTGGTATTCTTGGGCCAGGACGATACAAAGCATCATCCATGAAGTAGACCCGCCCTTTCTTTACCGCCTCAAGGGTACTCAGACTTTTCAACAAACCTTTGGAAAGAGTTCTCATGCCAGCATGCCCTTTGCCAATCAGAATGAGGTCAGGTTCGCGTTCGATGACTGCCTCCACCGAAAAGCGGGGATAGGCAACCTTTGCATCGGAAGCTATATTGATCAAGCCACTCATCTTCATCGCATCATCGAGGATCGTTCCAGGGCCGGCTACAATGAGAGGACTGGGCCAGATGACGAAGACAGCTTTCCTGACTCTTCCATCACTTGTCAGTGATTTTTCTACACGATGTGCTGCGGTTACATCATGAATTGCTTTCTCAATATTTTCTGCCAAGTGATTGGCTGCAGGCCGAGCTCCCAGAGCTTGCCCCATTTCCCGTATGCCGGCAGGAAGATCTGTAAGACGCCGTGACTTAAACACATACGTTTTAATACCAAGTTTGGCGAGCCTTTCGGCGATAGCTTTCGGGTTACCATCTCTGGTCAGGACGACAATGTCCGGCTTCAGAGAAATTATTGCCTCAAGAGAAGGGTTTGCCATGCCGCCAATTTTTGTTTTACTGCGGGCTTCATTGGGACGATCACAAACAGTTGTTACTCCCACTACCTGACCACCCAGGCCAAGAGAAAAGATAATTTCCGTCATGGCCGGGGCAAGCGAAACAATCCGCTTTGGTGGACCGGGGCTGCTATAAACAGTCCCTGTCCATCCGATAAGCAAGAATAAACAAAGAATGAAACTTTTTATGCCGCAGCATCTCTGTGACATTTAGTATGTTACCTTGACGCCACCAAAGGCTGAAATACCAGGAGTGCCATAACCGGCAGCTTCTTCATATGACTTGTCGAGGAGATTATCGATTCTCGCAAAGATCGAAAAGTTTTTACACACAACATAAGATCCCTTCAGATTGACAAGGGCGTATGGAGAGATGTCCTGGTTCAGAGAAGAATCAAACCGCTTTGCGACATACTGGTATTCGGCGATTACTGTTAACTTTGCCAAGGTGTACTCTATGGACGTAGTAACTTTGTCTCTTGGCCTCAGTGAAAGAAAAGCACCCGTGGCTTTGTCTATTGCTTCAAGATAGGTGTATCCGGCGTTCAGCTTCAGGTTTTCAGTTGGAAGGGCCGTCGCCTTGATTTCCACACCTTCAGTCTGGGCGTTGCCGATGTTAACAGCCGAGTATGTGCTGGAATCTGTCTGGATGAGATTCCGGTAGCGTTGCCAGAACCACGTCGCTCCAATAACCAGCTTTTTATCAAACAGGTCTTTTTCTACCCCGATATCATAACCGGTACTTTTTTCCGGCTTCAGATTGGTGTTTCCATAGTTGGGATAATAAAGTTCGTTCAGCGATGGAGCCCGAAATCCGGAACCAAGATTTGCCTTGAACCGCATCTCCAGAGGTTTGAGGTAATAGAGTACGCCGGTCCGGTAGGTTACGGCATCGCCAAAGGTAGAGTGGTCGTCATAGCGTAACCCGGCGGTGAGGACCAGGGTGTCCTCAAGCAAGCCAAGTTTGGCATTGAGGTAGCCAGCCTTATTGTCTATTGATTGGTCGAAAGTGCCCTCACTGTCTGCTGCCTCATTACGGTAAGCAAACCCTCCCGTCAAAGTGAAAGGCCGCAGGTCAAGGGTATGCTGCCAGTCCAAAAGTTTGGTGGTCGCGTTGATCCGGTAATTATTGTATGCGGTGACCGGATCTGTGGTGTTGAGGTTGTCCCGAAGGTAGGAGAGCGTCAAGCTCTGTTCGTACTTCTCCCAGGGAAAGATTTTTCCCGTGGCAGCTACGAGATAGTTTTCGTGGTTCTGCACATAGTTCAGGGTGTCCACTGGGCCAACGCCGTAGCTATAGTTGTCGAGATGTGTCTTGTCTGTCCCGTACCGGACATTAAGCTCAATGGACGAGGTGTCAGTTGGATCCACTCCGAATCGGCCCGATACCGATTTGTTGGTATCACCGTTTCTTACCAAGCCGTTTTTAGCTGTCGGAATACCATCCGTATCAAACCAGGTGGCGGAAAGACGATAGTTCGTTTTGTCTGTTCCACCGGAAACGGAGCCTGCTGTTTTGACCGTAGCAAAGGAACCTCCTTCGACGCTAAGGTCAGCCTTCAGTTTGCCAGCTCCCTTCTTTGTGATGATATTGACCACACCGGCCATAGCTTCGGAACCGTAAAGGGTGCTTTGCGGCCCTTTGATGATCTCGATTCTTTCAATATCAGTTGTGAGCAGGCTGGACAGGTCCGCTGAACCGGTGGAAGGGCTGTTGAATTTAATACCGTCAACCATTACCAAAACCTGGTTACTACCGCCACCACGCATAAGCAAGGTTGCATTTGAGCCAGTTCCACCGTTTTGAACAACCTGAAGATCCGACTGAAGTCTCAGCAGGTCAGTGACAAAGGTGGCACCCTTTTTCTCGATGTCGGCACGGGTAATGATGGTCATATTCTGCGGGACACGTTCCACAGGTTCTCCCCAGCGGGAAGCGGTGGCAACGATTTCAGGTAGAATCACGTCAGGTGATTCGGCGAAAGCCGGGGTTGACAACAACAATACGCACAACAGGTTTGCACTACTCTTTTTCATACGATTCCTCCCTCGAGTTATGAATGGAGCGGTCTTCCGGCTCAGGGCCACCTACTAACCCACCTTCCCAGAATTTCTTCCAGTGGCTGTTTCGCCTTCCGGCGACGGGTTTTCGTTCCCTTTACGGCTGCGGGGCAGCCGGGGAATGGCTCAATCAGAGCGGCACCCCTCTTCCTCACTTCCATTCGGTGATAATATAGGTGCAGTTAGTGTGTCACATTCTCCTTTTTGAAGCCGTTCTGTGTATCTCGCGTGTCGGACTGAATCTTTGCCATGAAAAGCATAAAAAAAGTCCGCACCTGCAAAAGCAGAATGCGGACTCTTCGTATTCAAAGTCTTAACAATGGTTTCACTCTCCCTTTACCACGGGGAACTGTTGAGTGCTGAGATCATGGCAGGTCTTCTGGCTCGCGATTCATCCTCCGGGCGCCTTCCCGGTCTTTCGACCAGTGACTTAAATGCCCATTGTCCTCGCTTACAGCGGCGGGTCCGCGGAGGATTTACACCCCTCTTCCCTATCAAGCCCTTATGGGCGCCGTGATCCGATATTCAATTTTCTTGTAAACTTGATAGCACAATCAGGCTTTGAGAATCAAGCAGGATAAATGCGAATGGTTACGGCCCCCGGCAGGAAGAGTTGTTGGACGCTAAATCCATAGTAAAACACATTTGGCTCGGGTCGCGTAAAGGATAACCAACCATGGCAAGAGTATTATGACAATAAAGAATGTTTGGAAGTGATCAGATCCTTCGAAAAAGCCATCGGCAAACGGGATGGCGTCACTGAACGGAAACGCTCAGTCGATCATGTATTTTACATCAGAAACAGTGGTAGGGTACGCCCAGAGCATCCGCTTCAGATCCCGGTTGTTGAGTCCGAACTTTATGGCCATTGCAAAAATGTTGATCGCTTCGCCTGCATTGTGCCCGAAGAGATGGGCACCCAGGATCTGACCGCTCTCTTCTTCGATGACTACCTTATAGTAGGCATGCTTCTGGCCAATCCGCCGTGACGAGGGCCAGTCGCTCATGCTCCTGCGGTTGATACGGAAGCGGATTCCCGAGGTTACCGCCTCATCCTCCGTCATGCCGATAAGCGCCAGTGGCGGTTGTGCGAAGAGGACACTTGGGATGCCCTGGTAGTCGGGCGTCTTGCTGTTTCCGTTCAGGATGTTCTCAGCTGCAATCGTTGCCTCCATGTCGGCGACCGGTGCCAGCTGTGGGCCGGCGCCGCAGGCGTCGCCGATGGCATAGACGTGGGGGTTGGCTACGCTCTGCAGGAAACTGTTGACAGCGATTCCTCGCTGAGAGCGGGTTACCTTTCCCCTCTCCAAGTCCAGTTCGTCCAGGTCTGGCACTCGTCCTGTACAGTTAACCACCAGATCAGCCTCGATTAGTTGGGTACGCCCTGCGCTGCCGTGCACGATGAATGATCCGTGGCTCTTTTCTATAGAGCTGGTGTCAAACCCTCTCGTGACAGTCATTCCGATAGCGATCGACGCATCAACCAATCGGTCCACGAGTTCGGCGTCGAACCGCTTAAGTATCCGGTTCGTACGCTGCAAGACAGTTACCGTGGCCCCTGCAGCATGTGCGACGTGGGCGAACTCCATGGCGATATATCCACCTCCTATGAATGCGACACGACGCGGCAGTTGGTCAAGCTCAAGGAACTCATCGCTGGTTATTGTAAATTCCGCACCAGGAAAATCCAGCTTTGCAGTTTTGGATCCCGTCGCAATCACTATGTGCTCCGCACGGATAGTAAGGTCAGGGCCGATTGCCACTTCGTCAGCTGATACGAAGTGCGCAGTACCGTGCAACTGTTCGATGCCAGCCTTCTGAAAAACTTTCTCGGTGCGGCCGGGAACTGCTTCCGTGAAAGCGGACTTGGACTTCATCAATGCGGGCCAGTCGATCTGAGCCACCGGGTGGATGCCGATCCGGGACATTTGTTGCGAGAGGTGAGCAACCTCGGCTGCGGCGACCAAGTATTTTTTGGGCTGACACCCCCGCATGGCGCAGGTCCCTCCATAGGGACGGTTATCCACCACTGCGACCTTGCGTCCAGCTTTACTCAAGGCAAGCGCCAGGGTGTATCCTGCGGTGCCGGTCCCGATCACCAGGACATCTACAACATTTACCATGTGAAATCTCCATGTAACATGGCGTAATTATGTTGAAAATTACTTTCCGGACCTGCGCAAGAGAAATCTTTAGCGGGTCCAGACCGAGGTGCGCCCGAACAAGGGAATGCCGATAAAACCGCGCAGTTCCAGGCGATCGGGTGCAACCAGGTGGATTTTGCCCCGATAACTCTTGCCGTTTTTCGGATCGTATATGGTACCGTTGCCCCAGGTCGTTTCGTCCAGTTTGCGGAATCCTTGCATGATCTGCAGCCCGATCAGCGGACGGTTTCTCAGCTTTGGGTCAGGATTTTTGCGGTCGATGATCGGTGTACCGACCTGACCTTCGCTGCCGTCGGTATAGACCGGTTTCTTCAGCCAGACTATTTTCCCGCAGATCATTTCTCCGCAGCGGTAGACTTCCACCTTCGATTCATCCAACTCGGATTTCCATATCCCCAGGATATCGCCCATCCCGGCGCCGAAGACGTTTGCCGTTGACAGCAGCAATGCAGCGAAGAAGGTCAGGAACTTCATGGTTTTTCCGCTGAACGTACTTTGATATCCATGATATTCTCACCGCCGGTCTGTTCATGAGCTCTGCTGCAGCCGCTTCTGGTTCGGGCTGTTGCGCGAGATCGAGAGGTCTCCGCTTTTGGTTAACGTAACAGATTGATCTTAGCCAGATCGATGATGTCATCCCCGTGCCCACTCAGCAGTGATTTGAGCATGAAGAGGCCGAAGCCGGTCATCTGATCGAGGCTGATAGCTGGAGGCAATATGAGCTCCTGCCGGCTTACGACGACTTCGACCAGCGCAGGTCCGTCATGCTCGAGAGCCTGTACGATCATCGGTCGAACCTGTTCCGGAGTTTCCGCTGTCAGCCCCAGTAACCCGGCCGCTTCGGCAATCCTTGAAAAATCCGGGTTATGCAGGTCAGTGGCATACTCAAGGATACCGGCCGCCTTCATTTCCAGTTCGACAAAACCCAGGGCGTTGTTCTTGAAAACAATCACCTTGACCGGCGTCTGCAATTGCCGCAAAGAGAGCAGGTCGCCCATCAGCATCGCGAGACCGCCATCACCCGACAGCGAGATGACCTGACGGCCGGGATGGCTGACCTGCGCACCAATCCCCTGTGGAAGGGCACTTGCCATTGATCCGTGAATAAAGGAGCCGAGCAGACGTCTATTGCCGTTCATCGTCAGGTAACGAGCTGCCCAGATCGTCGGGGTGCCCACGTCGCATGTAAAAATCGCGTCCTGGTCGGCAAGTTCGTCCAGAACTCTGGCAACGTACTGCGGGTGGATGTGCGTCTCGCCCGGTTTTTCAAGCGTAAGCTCACCCAGGCCTTTGCATGCCTTCCGATACTGTTCCAAAGATCGCTTTAAATGAGTATCATCCCGGTCATCCGATAGCATTGGTAAAAGGGCGCGTAACGTCGTCTTGACATCGCCCACAAAGCCGTACTCAACTTTTGTGCGACGTCCGAGCTGCTCTCCCCGAATGTCAATCTGCACGACCGTTGCATCTTTGGGATAGAACTGCCGATAGGGAAAATCCGTTCCGATCATCAGCAGGACATCCGTGTCCATTACGGCATGGTAGCCGGATGAAATACCGAGCAGGCCGGTCATGCCCACGTCGAACGGGTTGTCGAACTCGATGAATTCCTTTCCGCGCACGGTATGCACGATTGGTGCTTTCAGCTTCCCCGCGAGTTCAATCAACTCCGAGTGAGCTTCTTTACACCCCGCTCCGCCGAAGATTGTTACCTTCTTCGCAGTATTGAGAACATTCGCCAGCTCTGCCAATTCGATATCGGATGGGCACACACCAGGTTTCAGCGCAGCCGTATGCAGCCGTGGCAGATGTTTGACGGCATCATGCAAGCCGATATCTCCCGGCATGACGATCACCGACACGCCGCGCCGAGAAAGAGCGGTCTGTATGGCAATCTCCAGAATACGGGGCATCTGTTCGGAATGGGAAACCAGCTCACAGTAATGGCTGCACTGGGCGAAGAGATGTTCCGGGTGGGTTTCCTGAAAATAGTCGCTTCCGATTTCACTGCTCGGGATCTGGGCGGCAATCGCCAGCACCGGCACACGACTGCGGTGGCAGTCATAGAGCCCGTTGATCAGGTGCAGGTTTCCCGGCCCACAGCTGCCGGCGCAGACCGCCAGATTTCCGGTCAAGTGGGCATCCGCACCCGCGGCGAATGCGGCGCTTTCTTCATGTCGCACCGGAATCCACCGGATGTCATCCCGAGAGCGGATCGATTCAGTGATGCCATTAAGGGAATCCCCGGCCAACCCGTAGACCCTTTTCACTCCGGCGGCCACCAGAGTGTCAACAAGCAGATGTGCAACCGTTTTCTTCGCCATTTCGTCACCCCATATATGTATTGGTACTTATTTGTCCGTAATCTCCTCCGTCACCGCCACAGTTTTCACTACTGGGGGAGTTTGGGATTCGGTTCGCCGCGAAAGGTCCAGTAGAGCAGCAGAAGTGATGGCACGAGAATAATAATGCCGGTCACAAGCACTATAAAAAATGCACGGAGCGTGGCAGGAGGCGCCGCCGCGGCACGTATGGAAAGCTGGCCGATAAGGAGATCCGGGTACATGGCTGCCGCAAAGCCGGTAATTGTCAGGATGACGGTTCCGATGGCAGTTATCTGCGACCACTGAAAACGGCGTCTCCAGAGCAGTATCAGGGTTGTGATGCCTGAGATCACGGAGAGGGCTACAAAAGAAGCTCCCCGCACTGTAAGGAGTCGGTCGGCAAAGAGAGGAGCATCGGCCATGGCAACGGGAATCTCCACCGTGGTCAGGAAGCCGAAGACCAGACCGGCAATTATTCCCTGGCGTCTGAAATCGCTCTGCAACTCCCCGTCAGTGCGCACTGTCATGTAGATAGGCGCCAGATAGGCGCAGATGGCCATTCCTACCAGCCCACCTACCAACGTAAACGGGCTGATCCAGAACCACGGCCCGGCCTGAGCCCAATTGTTGACGAAGACGATTTTTCCGGTAGCGGTTGCGGTCACCGCCATCCCGAGGGCAAAGGGGGTCAGGATGCTCGACACAGCGAAGATGCTGACCATGAAGGGGATCCGTTCACCTGTTTGTCTGCCGAAGTGCCGGAAGGCAAAGGCTGCCCCGCGAAAATTAATGCCGATCAGGGCGATTACCAGGGGGATCAGCAGAGCGGTAAAAAGGGCGGCAAATCCCTGTGGAAAGGCGGTGAAGAGGGTTACCACCACGAAGATGAGCCAGACGTGATTTGTCTCCCAGACCGGTCCGATGGCATGAAAAAGCTTGTCCCGCTGTTCCTGTGCCCGGGGTCCGGAGGCCAGGGCGGTCCAGATGCCGCCGCCGAAGTCCGCTCCGCCGAAAACCGCATACATGACAAGGCCGAAATAAACGGCCCCGGCTGCCAGGGTATCAAGAGTCCACATGACGGTCCCCCTGTGTCGTTTTGGCGCCCTCTTCTGTTGTTGCCGGCTGCATCAGCAGTATCAGCAGTCCGACAGTCAGCGCCAGGTAGACGACAAAAAACGTGAAGAGCACGAGACCAATGCTTGTCTGTGGAGTCACACCGTCCGTTACGCGCATATAGCCCCTGGAAATCCACGGCTGCCGGCCGAATTCGGTGACGAGCCAGCCGCTTTCCAGGGCAATCATACCGAACGGGGAGGCAAGGAGTAAAGCGCGGAGCGGCCATTTGTTCAGCGGCACTTCCTTCCGACGCCAGCGCAGCCACCAGAACCAGCCGGCCGGCGCAAGCATGATAAAGAAAGAGGCCACCATCAGGTCGAAGAAGGGATGGACAAGCCGTGGGTCAGGGGCGGTGCCGGGTGGGAAGGCGTCAAGTCCCTCGACGAGGGCGTCGGGATCGCGAAAGGCAAGGTAGCTCAGGAGGGTAGGGATCCGTATGCCGTACAGGACCGTGCCGGTCGCAGGGTCCGGCCAGCCGCCGATGTAAAGCGGTGCGCCCCTGGCAGTGGTAAAAAGGGCTTCCATCGCGGCCAGCTTGGGCTTTTGCTGGACTGCAATGGTCATGGCCGACCAGTCGCCGGAGACCAGCATGAGTGGAAGTGACACAGAAGCTACTGCCAGGGCCAGCGTAAGGGCGCGCTTGTTGTGTTCACTCCTGTGTCCGCGCAACAGACTCAACGCATAAACGCCGGCCACCGCAAAGCCGGTGGCAACGTATGCCGCCAGGGTGCCGTGCACTGCCTCATGGGCCCATGCCGGGTTGGTCAGGGCTTGAAAAGGATGCACATCGGCAAGTTTTCCGTCTACGAGCCGGAAACCTGCGGGGGTATTCATCCACGCGTTGGCGCTGATGACAAATACCGCCGAGACCGCTGCAGCAACAGACAGGACAATCGTGCAGAAAAAGAGCATCCGGCGGGAGAGCCGCTGTTCGCCGTAAATGTAGAGGGCAAGAAAAATCGCCTCGACAAAAAAAGCATACCCTTCCATAGAGAAGGCAAGTCCGATGAGGGGACCGCTGAACGCCATGAAGCGGGGCCACAGGAGCCCCAGTTCAAAGGAGAGGATGGTGCCGGAGACCGCGCCAATGGCGAACAGCACGCCTGCCGGACGTACCCAGCGGCGGGCAAGCTGGTGGTACAGTTCGTCTCCGGTGCGCAGTGACAGCCCTTCGGCAATCATCAGCATGAGCGGCAGTCCGATCCCTATGGTCGCATAGATGATATGGAAACCGAGCGAAAGGCCCATCAGGGCGCGGGCAGATAATACGTTATCCATCAACCCTCCTCTTTAACAATTACTCTGGTCTGGTGGTTCTCCTTTACTCCGCTCGTGACTCTGCATGCGAGATGCGAACAATTTCTTTTGCTATGTTTTCAGGTGAAAGAATAAAATTAATACAACCACTTGCTATTGCGCTCTCAGGCATATCCGGCTGACCGGCAGTGTCGGGCTTCTGTGCGATGGTAATGCCCCCAACTTCTTGTATGCCGCACAGAGCTGCGGCGCCATCACCATCAAAGCCGGAAACAATGACAGCGATAAGTTTTCCGTCCCAGTGCTCCGTCAGGGAACGCATAAAAACCGTAATGACGTCTGGCCATCCTCTGGGCTTGGATATCGGCTTGAGACGGAATTCTCCATCAAGGATGTGCAAATCCCGCTTTTCCGGGATGATGAACACGTGATTAGGCTGTATGTCCAGTCTTTCCGTGATCAGCTCTACCGGCATCTCTGTGTAGCGTGGAAGAATCTCGTGGAGCAGTGTCGCTACCTTTCGCAGATGATTTACGATGACGATGGCAACGCCCATATCAGCCGGAAGATGCTGTAACAATCTGGTATAGGCGTCGAGGCCCCCGGCCGAGCCGCCAACACAAACAACAGGAAACTTTTTTTCACGTCTCTGTGCTTTCATTAGCAATCACTCCGTTTTCTTCTGGGCAGTAAGGATTTCTTGCACCTTGTTGGTGTTGGTCACATACCCCTGATAATACGTGAAGTGGATTTCAGCATAATTCGTTATTACCGTAATCGGCATTGGTACTCATAATTTCTTCGTCTTCACCCAGTCATTCAATTTTGCAAGCAAGTCTTCAAGAATCAACGGTTTAGGAAGATGGTCGTTCATCCCTGCTTCGATACAGATGTCACGATCCTGTTTCATGGCATTGCCGGTGAGCGCAATGACCGGAATATCGTGCCGCCGTACTGCTGAGGCAGGATCGCGGATGACTGCGGCGACTTCATAGCCACTCATATCCGGCATCATGCAATCCAGCAGCACCACTGCATAATCGGTATGTTCCAGGGCGTACAA
>JABBNX010000059.1:15063-20002 GCA_019352135.1 Pseudomonadota bacterium | reverse complement strand
ATTTAGTAAATAATATCAGCAGGTTACCTGGAGCTTAGCTATTGCCGGTGCATCATATATTGGTGTTAATACACAAAAATAACTACTCGGTATCATGGAATATTATAAGCAATCGCCCTGATTACCCATTCTTCCAGCGTATGGTGGCCAAAGATCGCTATTGCACAATATGGTGCATATACTGTATCTAGTAACTGCCATGAATCGGCCATCTATATATTTTGATTTTGTATATTTTTCTGAGAAAAATGCAAAGAAGGTATTTCCATTGATTTACGGTTCAACAAATTTCAGATTGACAAACAGCCCGCTTCATATTTCCGGTATGAACCTTTTATCACCGAGTTCCCTCCTGTGACAGAACTGCTTTCATTGCATAATCTGCAGGTCTCCTTCCCGACAGAACAAGGCATTTTTCATGCCGTCCGGGGGATTTCTCTTTCTCTGGCACCCAGCTCTGTACTGGCATTAGTCGGGGAATCCGGGTCAGGAAAGACCATGACGGCCCTCTCGATTATGCGGCTTATTCCGCAGCCAGGGATTATCAGTTCAGGGGAAATTATTTTTGAGGGGAAAGATCTGCTGTTGCTCCCGGAAGATGCTTTGCGTGACATCAGAGGACGGCGGCTTTCAATGGTTTTTCAGGAACCGATGACCTCGTTGAACCCGGTCTTACGAATTTCTGACCAACTCTGTGAGCCGCTGATGCTTCATATGGGCCTGTCCCGGCGTGATGCTCTTGAGCGTGGAGTCGAGCTGCTGGCAAACGTCGGTATTCCATCCGCCAGAGAGAGGATGCGTGATTACCCTCACCAATTGAGCGGCGGGATGCGCCAGCGGGTCATGATTGCCATGGCGCTGGCATGCGAGCCATCGTTACTTATTGCTGATGAGCCGACAACTGCATTGGATGTCACCATTCAAGCGCAGATACTGGAACTTCTTGATGCTCTGAAAAAATCCAGCGGACTGTCAATTCTCCTTATAACGCATGATTTGGGAATCGTTGCCGAACGCGCCGACCAAACTGCGGTCATGTATGCCGGTCAGATTGTTGAGTCAGCTCCAACAGGCCTTCTCTTGGAGTCCCCACGGCATCCGTATACAAAAGCGCTTCTGGCTTCTTTACCTCAGTATGCAGAGCCGGGCAGGCCACTGCCGACCCTGACGGATCAATTAAACATCCGGAGTGCGTCTGCCGATGGCTGCAGTTTTGCGGAACGGTGCCCGTTTGCAACGGCGCAATGCCACACGGAATCTCAGGAGCTGCTCGAAATTGCTCCGTCACATTTAGTACGGTGCTGGAAAAACTCATGAGCCTGCCGCCTCTTCTCAACGGAACCGAATTATATAAAACATTCAGAGTTTCTGGACAGCGTCGTTCCTCCAAGCTCTTAACAGCACTGGATAATGTTTCGTTACAACTTGCAGCGGGAGAAACACTCGGAATTGCCGGTGAGTCCGGCTGCGGCAAGTCAACCTTGGCAAAGGTCATGGCTGGACTTCTGACATCCGACAGAGGGAATGTGTTCTACAAGGGCACACAACTGTCACTTCTTGGCCAGGACGATAAGACCGTTTTCCGGCGTAAAACCCAGATGATTTTTCAGGATCCATTTTCATCCCTCAACCCCCGTATGCGCATTGGGGACAGCATTTCTGAACCACTCAAGATTGCCGGCCTGTCTCTACCGCGGCAACGCACTGAACTCGAACGTATCATGGCGGCGGTCGGCTTGCATGGCGATGCAGTCAACCGCTTTCCCGATGAATTTTCAGGAGGGCAGCGCCAGCGCATCGGTATTGCGCGTGCCCTGGCAGCTTCTCCAGAAATTTTGATTGCCGATGAACCGGTCTCATCTCTCGATATTTCAATTCAAGCCCAGATAATCAATATCCTGCTGCAGATGAAGCTTGAATTTTCGTTGTCCATGATGATTGTTTCACACAATATGCTGGTATTACGTCACATCTGCGACCGGATTATCATCATGTATCTTGGAGCGATTGTTGAGTGTGGACCCGCTGCAACGCTATTCGATCGCTGCCGACATCCATATACCGAAGCTCTCATTGCAGCAATTCCCGGCTTTCATGCGTTATCCGCCACCAAAAGTGAATTGCTTCACGATGACCTGCCATCTGCCCTGTCAATTCCGCCAGGATGCAGATTTCATCCGCGTTGCCGTCACGCGGTTGATCGATGCAGCTCTGAGGTCCCGAGGATGAAAGAATATGCAAACGGCCATACTGCCGCCTGCCATCTCAGCAAGCAGTTGTACGGATAATGAGACCGGATCAACCTATTAACGTATAAAGTCCAGTTTTAGATTGACGAGCGCAGATTCCATATATATGATAATCAAAAATTTAGTTCTAATACAGCGATACCTTCATTTACGAAGGTTTTTTTCACCTAAAAACACCGCAATACCTTTTAACTTATGAATGGGAGCTCACTCAATGGCCTTTGACAAAGAAAAAAATTTTTCAACAGAAGCAGAAGTGTTAAAGGTGCTTGGCCATCCAATCCGGTTGAAGATTATTGCCGGGCTCTGTACCCATGAATGTAATGTCAAACATATATGGGAATGCCTTGGACTTCCGCAGGCAACAGTTTCGCAACATCTGGCACTGCTTAAAAACAAGGGAATAATTGATGGGAAGCGGGAAGGCGTTGAAGTACATTACAGCGTCATTAATGATTTTGCTAAAAAAATAATAAATTCATTGTAAATTCAAGCGAGATCATGCGTTACAATCAACCGTGTGGTTGTAACGAGGTCCGAGCAGAAATATATAGTACTTTATACGTAACTGGAATTCTGCCATTTTTTTCATACCGCTCCCGGTACAACCGGGACGTTTCAGTCAATATGCCCCTCCAGCGCAGGCCAAAGTGTCTTCCAGGCCCGCCGGATGCTGTTCCGGCTCCGATATTTTTAATTGATCGAAGGAGCGAATTCAGATCGTCATACCAGTCAACCTCAGTCCCAACAGTAACCACACATCGTTCAAAAGCCATTCCGTTCAACATTGACTTCACATCGTCGACAACATGGAAACGGTGCAGACGGGATATTCTCTGCCCACTGTCCGAGCTGTTCCCACTGACCGCATCCCGAAAGCAGTCCTGCAGCTCGTGCAATGAACCTTCACAAAAAAAAGCGAGGCTGATTCCGCCACCCGGCCGCACAACTCTGCACATTTCATGCAGAGCTGCAGACAAATCGCCCACCCACTGCAATGCTGACGACGAAACAACCAGATCAAATACTCCGGTTCTGAACGGAAGATGCTCGGCATCGCCGTTAACGGCCTGGCAGATCGTTCCCAGTTTCTGCATTGTCTGCAGACACATATTCAGAGCGATATCCACCCCCGTGAGGCGTGCTGCCGGATAAAGAGAATGGAGCTTTTCAAGCAAAGCTCCTGTACCCGTCCCGACATCAAGAATTTGCTTATACGCCCGATTTTGTTGCGATTCCACTGAGCTGGCGAGGAGTTCCACAATCCGTTTCTGTACAAGAACGTGCTGGTCATACTCGACTGCTTTTTGATGAAATGCGGCAGCAATCTTGCTGGTTTCAGGCATTTTGTCCACAGACGCTCCTTGTAAAGCGAATAAGCTCGGCATTGAATTGATGGCTCTGCGTCAAGAACGGTGCATGTCCACACGGGGAGAAAACAACCTGTTCAGCGCCTGGAATGTGTGCTTTCAGATAATCTGACGCCTGAGGCAGACAGATCAGATCCTGTCCGCCATTCATAATCAGAGTCGGAATGGCAATCGAAGCCAGCAACGGACGCATATCAGCCTGGGCAAGAGCTTCAAGTGCTTCAAGCACGGCAACGGTTTCGGGGGGGGGGATTGACAAAAGGATCTGCCTGATTTCAGAAGCTGCAGCATTCTCTGCAAGCTCTTCTTCAGTAAACAGGCGAGTAAAAAAACCATCCAATGCACGTTGCGCGTTCCGCTGTACTTTGAGACGCATGCCAGCTGCTTCTTTCCCGGCGAGGCCGTAGGGAAAATCTTCCGCAGCGGTAAAACAGGGAGTTGCCGAGGCCAGCACCATGCCGGCAAGCCTCCCCGAAAGCTGGGCATATGATTGCAACGCAATCTGCGCACCCATCGACCATCCAAGCAGGACCACCTCCGAAAGATTCAAGTACTCGAATAAATCGGCAAGATCCTTGGCAAAACCATCAAAATTCAGGTTACCGGATATTCCCCGAGAGCGGCCGTGACCACGAAGATCAGGCGCCAGGAGCCGCACTGATGACGAGAGATCGCCGAACTGATACTTCCAGACAGCTGAAGACATACACCAGCCGTGCACCAGTACAACCGGACACCCTGCCCCGCCATCTTCATACCATAAAGACTCCCCATTGCGGTTCTCGTACCACGGCATCACACCACCCCAAGACGCCGACCGACTTGGCAGATACGCTCAACGGCGGCAGCCACATCAGCATGAGCATGAGTAGCCATCAGGGTAAAGCGAAGACGGCTGGTACCGGCTGGCACCGTTGGAGGACGTATTCCTTGGGCAAAGAGCCCTTCAGTCAGGAGAGCGTCCGAAAACTGCATTGTGGTAACTGCTGAACCAATGACTATCGGCACAATCTGAGTTGAACCTTCAGGTATTTTGAACCCTGCATCCGCCAGACTGTCTCTGAAAAAGCGGCTATTGGCATATAGTTGTTCTCTCAGCGTATCTCCCTCCGGTGTCTGTACAAGTTCGACGGCCGCCAGCGAGGCCGCCAATACTGCAGGAGGCAAAGCGGTTGAAAATATGAAACTGCGAGCACGATTGATGAACAGGTCGCGCAATTCGGCAGATACGGCGGCGTATGCACCAAAACTTCCCAGCGCCTTGCCGAACGTTCCCATTTGAATATCCACGTCATTTCCGACACCACACAGAGCGGCGCT
>JABBNX010000059.1:0-15053 GCA_019352135.1 Pseudomonadota bacterium | reverse complement strand
CTTCGGTGTTGGTTTCTCCATCGCCTTCTCCATCCTCGGTGCGGCCTGGGGTATCCTCACCACTGGCTCCTCCACTACACCGCTACCGTGGGCATCATCGACCATAAGGAGCGCTCCATGCCTTTGCTTGAGCTGAGCCAGTTCGGCAAGCGGTGCAATATCACCATCCATACTGAACACACCATCACTGACGATCATGCTGCGCCCTTTGGCATGTTTTTCCATAAGGTGAGACAGCGCGCGATAATCATTATGGGGATAGCGCACCAAACGAGCTCCGGAGAGCATTATTCCGTCAACGATGCTGGCGTGGTTTAGTCGATCAGAAAAGACAACATCGCCCCGGCCGACCAGCGCCGGAATGATGCCGGTATTTGCGGCATGTCCGCTATTGAAGATCAATGCCGCTTCACACTTTTTAAAGGAGGCAACAGCACGCTCCAACTCTTCGTGCAGTTCCATAGTCCCTGACACCAACCGGGAAGCGCCGCTCGATGTGCCATATCGCTGGATAGCCGCTATTGAGGCAGCGGACAAGGCAGGATGGTCGGCTAATCCCAGATAATTATTGGAACAGAGCAGCAACACATCGTGGCCATTGCACGTAACGCGTGCCGCTTGCCGACCGCTGATCACTCTGGTGCTTCTCAGCAGTCCCTGTTTTTTGAGTTCACCAAGTTCGTTCTCTATGGTTCGTTGCATAATCGGCCTTCTCTATGGTCAACCTGTTCAGAAAATCCGGTTGACAATGGACTCAAAAAAAACTGTTCGCCCGAGGCTACAGCACTATAGGTATGTCGTCAGTCCGGCGACTCCCAATTGTTCGACAACTTTTTTTACATCCTGGCATCTGTCGCGGTCACACACCAAAATGGCATCCGGCGTGGATACGACAACAATGTTGTGAACGCCAACCGTAGCGACCAATCTCTGATCGGCATAGATGAGGCAGTCAGAAGAATCTATGGCAACATGCCCGGCAGCATTGACACAAACAGTCCCGCTACAATCAGGCTCCACCACTTCCGGTAAAGCGCTCCAACTGCCAACATCACTCCACCCCATCTCAACCGGCACTACTTGAACTTTGGAAGATTTTTCCATAACGCCGTAATCAATCGAAACACTCTCGATATCCTGGTACAGTGCCGCAATCCGCTCCTTCAGCAGTGCATCTTCTTTCGGAGTGGTGATTGCCATGAACTGCATGAGCTTTTGGTGCAGGGCCGGCATAAATGTTCCCATTTCATCGAGAATTGCATCAGCCCGCCAGATAAACATGCCACTGTTCCAGAAATAGTTTCCATCATCCAGATAGCGCACAGCCTCTGCCAGCGGCGGTTTTTCTACAAAGCGCCTGACCGGAAACGGCCCCTGTTCATGCGCCATATCATTGCACTCGCGGGGTGAATCCAGCCCGGCTTCTATATAACCGTATCCGGTCTCGGGACGTGACGGTAAAATCCCAAGAGTTACCAGAAAACCGTTACGAGCAGTTTGTCCCGCAAAAACCAGGGTATCGCGCAATTTCTGTTCATTTTTTATAAAATGATCGGCAGGAAGAACCACCATGACTCCGGAAGGGTCTATGGCGGCAATGCACGCAGCAGCCAGGCCGATAGCCGGAGCGGTATTGCGAGCGGCAGGTTCAGCGATAACGTCAATCGGTACCGAGTCATACCGCTGCATCTGGCGTTCGGTTTCATCAGCCTGGAGATGGTTGGTTATAATCAGTATCCGCTTCGGGCTCAGGGGCAATATTCGCTCAACCGTTCTCTGCAGCATACTTCGATCACCGGTGATCGAAATCAGCTGTTTTGGTCGGGCAGCCCGCGAAAGCGGCCAGAATCTGGTTCCCGACCCTCCGGCCAGAATAACGATGTACATAGGTGCCGCTCCTTATTATTTATACTGAATCCGGTCGATAAAATCTGCTATTTCGCGGCCGAGCTGACTGATCGATTCGGTGGTATCAAGAACATCCCACAGTGTTTCACGGAAGTAGGCCACCTCTTGACCGCTGCCGCCATCGCGCAAACTGACAATAACCGATATTTTAAAACGTCCAAGACGCTTGAATTTGCCGGTAAGCAGCAATGTCGAAGCATCCGGTTTCCCGTCACGGGAAATATTTTTATAGATGTTGTGAGACCTTACATAACGTTCGATATGCTCGGACAACTCCCCCGGGAGCTTTGCATAGCGTAAATCGCGCTGGCTCATTTCGGAAGCGGGAGAATCGGAATATAATTCACGCTTTAGCTCAAGATCTCGAATTACGAGCGATGTGTAGCGGTACATCGGCTTAGGATTGGTAACGACTTCCTCATCAACGATCGTCGTAGAGGTGGCAGCACATCCCGCAGAAAACAACAGCAGACAGGCGGAACAAAGAACCAGCACAATACGCAGTAAAGAACCGGTGCTATTCGACATGGGTGCATTAAATATCATTTTCAGCAGTTTTTGCGCAGAAAATGATCTCGTCGACGCATGTATCCTTTTTTTCAGGGTTCAGATTTTCACAGCGATTGTAGTCATCATTAAAACGGACGATATCGTCTTCACCCAGATACTCTCCACTTTGGACCTCGATAATCACAAGCGGTATCTTGCCCGGATTCTCAAGTCGGTGGTTCTGGCCGATCGGTATAAAGGTAGACTCATTAACGTTAATAGCCTGCTGGCTGTCACCACAGGTAACAAGGGCCGTGCCGGACACTACGATCCAGTGTTCGCTCCGATGGTGATGCTTCTGTAGCGACAGGCGTTGACCGGGCTGGACTTCGATTCGCTTTATTTTGTAGTTCGTGTTTTCATCGAGAACGGTATAGGTTCCCCACGGGCGTTCGCCACGTTCCATTAGTGATCCTTTCAGTACGAATTTGAGGCGCGAAGTTTTAAATATTCCCGCAGGGCGGTGCGCCATGCCTGCGGCCTGAAACCGGTGTCGGCGGCCAGCTTACTGCACTCCAGAGTCGAGTAAAGTGGCCGGCGGGCCGGACGATTCAGCTCCGATGTTGTCATCGGCTTGACCGTGACGTTCAAGCCGGCTTCTTCAAAGATAGCTTGAGCAAAACCATTCCACGAACAGTATTCTGAGTTGGCTGAGTGATAAACGCCCCGGCAGCCGTTATCGATCAACGCAATAATTGACCGGGCCAGATCCACCGTCCAGGTTGGTGAACCTATCTGATCGTCAACCACGGTCAGTTCATCTTTTTCAGCTCCCAGACGCAGCATGGTTTCAACAAAGTTCTTGCCATGCAGGCCGTACAGCCACTGAGTCCGCACAACCAAATGCTCCGGGGAGAATGAGGCATTCATTTCTCCTGCCAGCTTTGATTCACCGTAGACGCTCAGCGGGCATGGGGCATCATCCTCACCATACGGAGTTCCCTTGCCGCCATCAAAAATATAATCGGTGCTGATCTGCACCAGCAGAGCCCCGATGTCCCGGCAGGCCATTGCCAAGTATGCCACCCCTTCACCGTTGACCGCCATTGCCGTTTCAGTATTGCTTTCACAGCCGTCGACATCGGTATAGGCAGCGCAATTAACCACGACCTCCGGTTTCAGCTCTCCGATAACCGTCATCACCGATTCAGGAGATGTAATATCAATATCATCAATATCGATGCCGTGCCCTCTGTCGCCCAGAAGCGCAATCAGGTCACGCCCCAACATGCCGTTTGCCCCTACGACCAGAATCAAGAGACACCTCCGCCATACTGAGTCGCAACGTATTCGCGGTACGCACCGGAAGTAACCTCAGCCACCCACTCCTGATTGGCAAGATACCAGTCAACCGTCTCGGCGATTCCCTGTTCAAAAGTATAGGCAGGGCCCCAACCGAGGTCATCTTTGAGCCGCGAGGCGTCTATTGCATAGCGGCGGTCATGGCCGGGGCGATCCTTGACGAAAGATATCAACGTGCGGTTCTCTCCACACGCGCGGCCAAGACGTTCATCCAGCAGATCGCAGACCAGATTAACGATATCGATATTTTTCCATTCGTTGTTACCGCCGATATTATAAACCGAACCTGGCGCCGCCTTTTTTAGAACAGTCTCAATAGCCACGGCATGATCGCGTACATGCAACCAGTCACGGATATTCAATCCGTCACCGTAAACCGGCAACGGTTTTTTATTGATGATATTATGGATCAGAAGTGGAATCAACTTTTCCGGGAAATGGTACGGACCATAGTTATTTGAGCATCGGGTATTCAATGTCGGCATGCCGAATGTTTCATGGTAGGCGCGCACCAGCAGGTCAGCTCCGGCCTTACTTGCCGAGTAGGGAGAATTCGGGGCCAGCGGCGTTCCTTCGGTAAAGTAGCCGGTGGTTCCCAGGCTGCCATAGACCTCGTCAGTTGAGATCTGAAGAAAACGAAAATCGGCGACTGAACCTGACTGCCAATGTTTGCGGCTTTCTTCCAGCAAAACCTGCGAGCCAAGCACGTTTGTGCGAACAAAAATTTCCGGGCCGGTAATAGACCGATCTACATGGGACTCGGCGGCAAAATGCACAACCGCATCAATTTTTTGCTCGGCCAGCAACCGGGCCACCAGAGAGGCATCACCAATATCCCCTTTAACAAAGCGATAATTCGGATTGCCTTCAAGTGCTGTGAGGTTTTTCAGGTTGCCGGCATACGTCAGACAATCCAGATTGGTAACCGTGCACCGGTGGTTATTGGCCATAAAAGAGTGAATGAAATTGGACCCAATAAAGCCGGCTCCACCGGTAACAAGAAGTGCTGCAGGTTTAAATATCACAGTATTATGTCCTTTTAATAAATTGTAAAATTTTCTGAGGTATTTAAGCAGAAAATAATTTTATTACCACACGAAGCGTTTTTCCACGGACAGGAAGTTTTGTCAGCATCCGGACTATTTTCTTTTTTAAACTGTTCTGGTATTGTATCGACAGTTTCAATAATCCGACATTTTTCTCAAGGAGAATTATTATGACTGCCAAGCCCACATGCCGTTGCGGAGCTGATCACCACGGCCATCTTTGTATGTTGAGAAGCAACGGGTTGTATGATGAAATAGCCAAGGTTAGCAGTGATCCTAAATTCTACTGTTTCACCTGCGGCGGTGAGGCCAACTGTGCGGAAAACCTCTGCGAACCGGCTCCCATAGAGTAGACCGCATGCTTTTAATACCGGGCGGCAGAGTATCCCGGAGAGCTTGCATACATTACCCCTCCAGCGCAGCGTCCCGGGATTCCTCCAGCATTGCCTCAAGTTCAACAATCTGCGTATCGGTTATATCAAGTATTTCCGCTTCCTGCGTGTTTATCAAAACAAGATCCGGCTCATGTATCAGGCCAAGCCCGATCCGATGACAGGCCATATTGACAAACCGCACGATTGCCAGCATCTTGTTGACCGTATCCCATTCTTCGGCGTGATGGTCACGGATTACGTCGCAGTACATCGCCGGGAAATTCCAATGTTGCATCATGCGGTATCCCTGTTCCACATGCATTGCATCAAAGATTTCCATAATCAGCTCATCGTCGAACAGTGAATTAATCACCCCTGCCGCCACCAGCTTCTCAATTGATTTCAACAGGTAGAGCTTGCCGACATCATGCAGAAGCGCTGCCAGATAGGTTTCGTCGGCCACCCCACGCATACCGCAGGAATGGGCCAGCCAGCGAGCCCCAAGTGCGCATCCCTGGCTGTGCAGCCAGAGTTCTTTCATGTAGTGGTCAAGTGCCGGATTGTTCGACGCGTGGGCTGATGCCTGAGAAGCCGCAATCACCAGATTGATGACCTGCTGTGCTCCGAGCCTGATTACCGCTTCTTTGATTGTTGCAACCTTGGAGCGCCCCATATACATAGGAGAGTTGGCAATTTTAAGCATCTGGCTGGCCAGCGACATATCCTCATTTGCAACCTGTGAAACTTCATCGACCGTAAAATCATAGTTAGAAAGCATCCTCTGAAGTTTTAATGCGACAGGATGAAAGATCGGCAATTCAATCGGTTGTGAAGCAAGTAACCTTCTAACGGTTTCCGGAATAGTTGCTGATGACATTGCTGATCTCCTTATGACGATACAGGGGGGTAACAATCACAGTGTACTTCGCTCTGAATACCATTGCATGTCTGGCTTTCCAGCAGCAGGCGCCCTTCCAGGTCATCAATAAACTGCCGTGCGGAACGGCCGCTCCTGCGGGCAACGAGTCTGGCCCATTTCAGAGCTTTGTCGCATAATTTTTCGTCCGCAAGGGAAATATTTCTCGAAGCGGCATACGCACGTACTACAGCCAGATACTCGTCCTGGTCAAATTCATAAAATCCAAGGGAAATGCCAAACCGGTCAGACAAAGCCAGCTTCTCCCCAACCGCCTCTTCCGGATGTATTTCAGAATCAGAGCCATTAGCAGACATCCGTTCCGGCATGAGATGCCGACGATTGGAAGTAGCGTATATCAAAATATTTGACGGTCGCTCTTCAATATCTCCATCCAGCAATGTTTTTAACGCCCTGAAATCCCCCTCTCCTTCGTCAAAAGAAAGATCGTCACAGAAAAGAATAAAACGAAGCGGGACCTCACGCAACAGCCCGATAATCTGCGGCAGGGCCATGATATCCCAGCGTTTCAGTTCCACGACCCGCAATCCACGGTGTGCAAACAATTTCAACATTCCTTTGACCAGTGAGGATTTGCCGCAGCCACGTTCTCCCCAGAGCAGGACATTATTGGCAGGAAGTGACTCCACAAACTGCCTTGTATTGCGGACAACCTCATCCCGGATATCATCAATGCCAACCAGTTCACCAAGGTCAAACAGATGCGGATGAGTCACCGCAATCAGTCGCCCGGTATTTCCCGTTTTCTCCCATCGGAAGGCAAGATTGTCGCTTAAGTTGACAGGCTGCTCGTCAACAGGCGCCAGGCGATCGACCAATGCTTCAATTTTATCAAGCAGCACGTCAAGCTTATCAAGCTTACTATTCATTTGCATTCCGGCCTTTATATACTCAGACAATACGTTAACGAGATAATCGATGTTTCCCCTCAGCAACTACTGTGTAGTTCAGCGTGCTAGCATCCGCAACCGCAGTTATGGCAGACTTTTCTGAATTCACTGGACGGGGCAATTGTTTCAGGAGCAAAGGCAACTCGTCTGACAGCTGTACCGATATCTTCCATAATATTCAGCCCCTGGCTTTTCCCGATAACATGTCCCACACACTGATTGCTATGTCCATCTTGCAGAGAAGATATTTTAACCACATTCAACAGATCGGCGTAACTGTTAATGGTGATAACCGCGTCCCGGTTACGCACAACTGTCAACATTACCCCCAACCGTTCCATATCTCCACTCAGTTCGGTCAGAAAGTTCTGAAACTGTTGGCCATCGAAATCAAAACACCAATCATTTCTCAGGTAATTCTGGTTATAGATCGTGAGGACCATCTGTTTTGTACTCATTTGCGTCATTATTATTACTCCGTATCGGCTGTCACAATACTGCTTTGCATATTGCATCCCACGCCACAAACCCATCTCCGCTAAGATTCAGAAATGAATCGATCCGCTGGCGGTAAAAATCAAGCTGCCCGGCCTCATCAAGTAAATATGAGAGTTCTTCAAAAGAAATCAGATGTTGGCGGTGCATAAACCGATACAATTCGGAAAGTGCCGTCAGATGGCGTTCCAAAGCAACGAACTCCGGATCCAGGGTATGAGTGATAAACCAGGAACCGGCAAATTTAGTGATGATGCCTGGCTGGGGGCGAACAATATTTTGACGACCAAAATCAATCAGGTAATCCCGCAGATAGAGATCGGCACTGAAGGCCATTTCGGAAGCTTGTTCAGCCGCCATACCCTGCTGTTGGAGAAACAGATAGAATTGTTTCAGAATTTGTTGGCAGCGACCGTCAACCTGCAGTTCCTCGTCTATTGTTTCAAATTCGAAATCATCATGTATAAATTCAATTACGGGATTCTGTGTCATAATTTCAGTACTCACTTCAGGCAGGATTGAGCTCCAGCAGCTCTTTGTGGGTAAAACGGCCGTTCTTCTGGATCAGGACGTCATCGAACCAGATTTCACCATCGGCAAGAATCCGCACCAGGTCCCAGTGTACTGAGGACCGGTTGCCATTATCACACTCGTCATACGCCTGCCCGGGAGTGAAGTGAATTGAACCGATAATCTTTTCATCAAAAAGAATATTACGCATTGGCCGGCGGATCCCCGGATTGACACCAATCGCGAATTCTCCGATATAGCGGGATCCTTCATCGGCATCCAGAATTTTGTTAAGGGCTGCATCCATATCACCTTCAGCAGAGGCCTTGATGATTTTGCCGTCAGCAAATTCAAAGCGGACACCATTATATTCCCTCCCCTGGTAAATACTCGGGCAGTTATAGCGGATATGCCCTTGAACAGAGTACTTAACCGGGGCAGTAAACACTTCGCCGTCCGGCATATTAAGGCGGCCATCGCACTTGATGCCAGGCAGACCATCAATACTGAAACGGAGGTCCGTATCAGGAGCTACAATCCGAACCATTTTTGTTCGGTCGACCAGCCTCTTAAGTTTCTCCTGCTTTTTTGATTCCGCTTTCCAGTCGATACAGCAAGCCGAGAAGAGGTAATCCTCATATTCATCAAGGCTCATGCAAGCTTCCTGGGCTGCAGCATGGGTTGGATAACGGGTCACGCACCAGCGGGTATGTTTGACGCGCTGGTCGACCAAGGGTCTGGTAAGCTTTGAATATGAAACCACTGCCTCCTGGCGCGCATTGGCCATAACCATTGAATTATTACCGGCAGAAATACCAATATAGACTGTCACACTTTTATAGAAATCCAGTTTATGCTGCGGGAAATAATCAAGCTGCTGCTTAGAAGCAGTATTGTAGAAGAAACGATCAATTTCCGGAACTGAAAAGTTGTATTCAACATATCTGGCACCGCGCTTAAGGCAGAGTGCATACAGTTCCTTAACCAGCGGCAGCGATTCCAGGCCGGCTGCGTTAATAAGAACAATGTCACCCTTCTTTACCCTGGTAGAATAATCAACCAGTATCTCGGCAAACTGACTAATTCTGGGATCGTTCATCTGTACCCCTCCGGATAGTAGGAGATTTAATGCATCATCATTCTGGTAACGCCAAGGACAAGGCCAGCTTGCGGTCCGGCCAACAGATGTACGCCAATTTCAAGAACCGGAGAAATAACGTACGAAAATATGTCGGTAAAAAACACCAGCACGATAATAATAATCATCCCATACGGTTCAATGCGGGACCACGCCGCGGCCTGCCTGTACGGCAATAATCCTACCAACACGCGCCCCCCGTCAAGAGGTGGCACCGGTATCATGTTGAAGATCGCCAAGAGCAAATTTATATACACAGAAAATGCCAGCATCAGAATTACCGGCTGCATCAGCATGGCAAGCGGCGAACCGGGAGCAGACGGAGTATCAAATACCACCAGACCTCGAAGCAGCACCGCCGAGACCGTCGCCAGTACAATATTAGTAATCGGTCCGGCGGCCGCAACCCAAATCATGTCGCGTTTGGGATTACGGAGATTGCTAAATACGACCGGCACTGGTTTGGCCCAACCAATTCCGATAAAGAAAATCATCAGGGTGCCAATGATATCAATATGTTTAATAGGGTTAAGTGTCAGACGCCCCATCATCTTGGCTGTCGGATCACCAAAACGTGAAGCGACATAGCCATGAGATACTTCGTGGCACACAATTGCCAACATACCGGGCACAAGCATTACTGAAAGCTTAAGGAAGAAATTATCCATCAGGAGTCCTTTAAAATCGAATAAATCTGCACTTCTTCTAACAGAGTAGGCCAGTAAAGTCAATTGTACAGCGCTACCCATAAACGCATGAAAGGCGGGATAGCTCCCGCCTTTATACCTGTCTAAGGTCTTGAATATATTAACAACTCTCTCAGTATAGCAAAACTGCTAATGTTTTTGCTAATGTCGAGAGGTGAAAAGTGGATTGTGTACGCCGTAGGGGTAAGGTATATTGCGCTGTTATATCAGTTCCAGTTGATTTAAGGTTGCTAGTACCACGTAACATTTAATATTTCGTTTATATGCAACATATGGCATACTGGCGCAACTCATTCAAGGAGGCCGCCATGTCGCCAAGATACCGAGTAACACTTTCTGAACAAGAACGGATATAGATGCAAAGGTAGATTCATAAAAAAAACGACTCAAAATCGGCTAGGCACCATTTTGCCTATTGACTAACAGGGGCCTTATAAGAGTTTAACAAATATGTGATTCGAGGAGATTATGGAATCAAAAAAACCATACGAAGAGCTTAGTGTTGACAAGGGAGTCATGGACGTAAATCTCTCTTCCTGGAGGCATTTTCATGATTATGTAGTAACTGAAATGCTGGATTATTCTCATTATATTTGGAGAGGCCAACGTGATGCCGAATGGGGTCTTGATACGAGTCTCGACAGAGTACTCAAAAAATATGAGAAAAAGCCAACTGCCGCCCTCCTGAACCGGCATAGAGATAAATTTAAACTCGCATCACGAGGGCGACGTGGGGTAAATCCTCTTAGAGACCTGACGGAGAACGAATGGTGGGCACTGGGGCTAGTCTAGCAACCCCTCTTCTAGATTGGTCTCATTCCCCCTTCGTTGCTCTTTATTTTGCATTTGAAAAACAAAAATCACCTTCATCAGGTTCTAGAGCTGTTTGGGCACTTGGGGAAGTAAAAACAATTGTCCGCGCGATTGAAAAAGAAAAACCAAACAATTATGAAAACGATGTGCTTACATATATCCGCCCTCAGCAAGATGAAAATGCTCGACTAGTCAATCAAGGGGGCCTTTTTACTCGTGTACCACTTGGTAAAACTGTTCGCATGTGGATCGAGGAAAATCATGAAAAGGATGAAAAAGATCTCGGGCACCTTCTGAGGATTAAAATACCAGACGAAGGTCGTGATGAGTGTTTGAGGTTGCTTAACATGATGAATATTAATCATGCGACGCTCTTCCCTGATTTGTATGGCGCAAGTCAGCACTGTAATAATGCTCTTAGCATCAACAAATACTCAAACTGATTAATTTCAGGTGCCACCGGACGATTCAGTCATTGACATGAGATAGTTACAAAACGAAGTAGAAGTAAATGTTCCAATCGGGTAGTCTGTGACATTTCTTGTCACCTGTTTTGTTAATTATTGTCATATATATTTATGTTTAGAGGGATGAGGTTTTATTTAGACTGTGATATCAGTAAATTAGAGTTATATCGTCATCTGGCAGAGATTTTGCTCACTTACAGTCAAACACTTTACCCAAGCTCTGATTCCGGAGCACAAACCTAGAAAGGAGAAACATTATGTTTAACAAGCTTCGTAGCAAAAAAGGTTTCACCCTGATCGAACTGCTGATCGTCGTTGCGATCATCGGTATCCTGGCAGCCATTGCCATTCCGCAGTTTTCGGCTTACCGTATCAAAGCATTTAACAGTGCTGCAACCAGCGATTTAAGAAACTTAAAGACGGCTGTCGAGGCATCTTTTTCTGACAATCAGTATTACCCACAACCGGGAGCGTAGTTTTTATTCACTATTTTCTATATTAATCTTTAAATTACAGAGAGGTGTATTATGAAATATAAAATTTTAGCAGTTATTTGTTTTCTTGTCGCCATTTCAAGCAGCGCATTTGCCGCTGCAAGCAAGATTCCTGATGTTCTTACATTTAAGCTATCTAATAGCGTTAGCGCAAATTATACGGTTACTAGCGCAACTGCTGCAGAAGCTCAAGGCTATGCTGCAGCTACAAAACATATGTCCGGAGACAAGGCTTATGCCAGTGCTAATGACACTTCTAATATTTATTTTATTGGGGCCACAATAGGTAAGGACATTGATGGCGCTACTTTAGCAAACAGCGCCGCATTACCTACTGCAGGTTTACTAACTTCGTCCGCTTGGAAGTCACAATAAATAATAGATTAGATACTCCTTGATTTAAAATAATTAGGGGCATGTGATGAGCATGCCCCTTTTGTATTTGCAAGTAATAAACAATTTCCTCTCAAAGAGAAGAGGTATAGCAAACGTGCTGAAATTTAATAGGCCTGTTATTAGTGTGGCTAACAACAATTATTTTGTATTACATTGTGCAATCATAATAGCACTTACAGCCATTACTTATCTAAATTGCTGGCATGCTGATTTCATTTCCCTGGATGACGTGAGTATCCTGGATAGTCTTCAAAGTAGCGAAAGAACCCTTAGATCTATGTTCATAGGCGGTGGGGGGGATTACTTCAGGCCGCTAACCTTTATTTCGTTCATCTTTGATCTGAGCCTCTTTGGTCGCGATGCGCGATGGTTTCATTTTGTAAACCTGTTGATACATATAGCCAACTCGCTCCTCTTGTACTTGCTTGCCAGGCAGCTTTTTAAACAATACACCCAGAGTGGAACCGCCGCCTTTTGCGCGGCTCTGTTATTTGCCCTTCACCCAGTTAACACCGAAGCGGTTATGTGGGTGGCGGCTCGCACAGATCTACTCTGTTGTTTCTTTTTTCTCTTGGCGTTAATAGCAGGGTTAAATAAGGAGCTCAGCAACGCTAAGGCTGGTGGCGCCTTTTTTCTCATGTACCTCTGCTCGCTTCTAGCAAAAGAGGCTTCAATTGCTGTAGTGCTGATAGTACCATTCTATTGTCTGCTGAATCGCAAGACTATCGCCAAAAGCAGAAGCATTACCTTGTTTACGGCAACTGGAACAGCTACTCTTCTGTATCTTTTGATGAGAAACGGCTTCACATCAACACCTGATAAAGGGATTGTTAAGGTAATAAGTGCCTCAAGCTCTCCTGCGCAGTTTTTAACCGAGAGTTTAGCCGCTTTTGGTTTTTATATGAAGAAACTGTTTGTACCGTTGCCACTTAATTTTGCCATCGTCACTGTTAATACAGATGTTTATGTTTGGGTCGGAATTGTTTTTGTCCTGATTGCTGCCATTCTGTTGTTTCGAGCATCTCCTTTGCGCCTTCCTCTCTTGATCGTGGTTTGCGGTATTGTTCCCCCGCTTATGGCGATGCACGGTAAACTTCCATGGACGCCGTATGCTGAACGGTATCTGTATATTCCTTCAATAGGTTTTGCCCTTGTTGTCGGTACTATTATAGCGTGTTTTGAAACTGTCTGGCTGCGGAGATTGTTCTACGGTGTATTACTGGTTTGTAGTGTCATAACAGCAGACCGGGTTGCGTTGTGGACCGATCCCAAGGCTTTTTGGTATGATGTTTTGAATAAATCTCCCGAATTCTCGCGCAGCTATGTTGGTGTGGCTATCGAGCTTATAAAGGAATCTAAATTAGACGAGGCACAGGTGCTTCTCGAAAAATCACTTAAGATGGGTTTTAACTCCGATTTTGTTTGGAGTAATTTGGCGGTAATCCATCTTGCTCGAAAGAATTATACTGAGTATGAGAAGGCTATGGATCGTGCTGCACAGTTGTCCAAACAACCTGCACGTTACTATCAGACGATGGTACAGGTGGTAACAAGGCATCTCGATTATTATAATGATAAAGATGCCCTTTATCGGAGAATTGCCGGTTATTATCTCAAGGCGTATGCAAAAGATCCATCGTATGTGGATGGCCTCTATAACACCGCAAAAACCTATATGTATTTGAAAGAAGATGATTTGGCGCTAAAATATTTTAAGCAGTATCTTGCAACTCCCGGTGAAACAATGTACAGGCCTTATGCGAAACTTCTGATTGCTAAAATTGAAAGCAAAAAATAGGGAATCGCAAAAAAATGCGGTTCAGGCTTCCAAGAGTGCGAATTGGTAAGTAGCTTATAAATCATCATTTTGGAAGTGTCAGAACCAGTTTGTAATGTGCGGGCTTTGGAAGGGCTACAGTTTATAACCGAGACCGTCAAGCTACTGTCACCGATAGAAATACTTGGCAGCAAGGGTGAAGGTGTCGTCTTTGCCAAACGGATCACCGGTGCTGATCGTGTTCTGTTGCATGTAACCCTGGTCGATGGTACCGGGAGCCCTAGCTTGGAGGTCACGGAATACATCAATACTGGCAATCAGATAAGCAACTCCCATATAGAGAAGGATCGTAAGAAGATCAAAGATGATGAAAAGCTGTCACCTATCCTGTTGGTAAGGGATGAGAAAAGCGGCAAGGTCATTATTGCTGACGGTTATCACCGGATGTGTGCTGTATATTCATTCAATGAAGATGCATATATTCCCTGCAAGATAGTCTGACGAGTAATTCAGAGTGATACCCGGTAGAAACATATACCTCATATGAGGTAATGTTTGAGCATATAAGGTTAATTTAATTGGCTATAAATATATTTGTACCAATTTTTACATGTTCTTTCAGCACGTTGCATCTTTATGCTGCTTGGCACATGGTGTGCACATTGAATTAAAAGATTCGCTAAATTATCTGGAGGTATTACACATGAAAAAAGTTCTGTCCACACTCGTTGCCGCCCTCGTAGCTGTTTCTTTCTCCGCAGTAGTTTTTGCTGCTGAAGTAAAAACTGATGTGAAATCTGAAACTACTACTACAAGCCCTTCCGGTGAAGTTAAAGTAGAGAAGAAAAAAGTAAAGAAAGTCGTCAAACACAAAAAATACAAAAAAGCAAAGAAAGCTAAAAAAGAAATGAGTGAAACGAAAACTGCTCCTGCTCCTGCAGAAGCTCCTGCTAAGTAATTTGTTTTTCATTTAGTTTAAAAAGGCTACATCTTCGGATGTGGCCTTTTTTTATGCTTTGACAAATATCAATGGGCAGTTATGGTAAGTGATCATCGACTGCTAATATCGAGAGGTGTATCGGGAATCGAAATACTTTCTACTGTTCTTATGCGGCTTTTTCGGTTATTATGCCGGCTTACCTAGTTAGTACACTTTTTAGTACACCGGCTAGTACACCAATCTAGGGTTAAACTCAATACTGTTCACTTAACTAAAGTTTTTATGCCATTCTGCCGAGAAGTTCGACAGG
>JABBNX010000058.1 GCA_019352135.1 Pseudomonadota bacterium | reverse complement strand
CCTGCCCTCCGAATTTGAATTCGTGACTGCATGAACTTTTTGCGAGCGCATCAAGAATAATTATTATTCTCAGAATTTATGAGGAGAGTCGATGATGGAGTCAGATTCTAAATATTACGGTTTGACCCTGTGCGATGGAAATAGCTGGTGTCTAACTGGTGACAATGAACAGACCACGTGGCTTAACGAATTTGCAACTATATTGGGACTAAATAGTAATAATTATAATAATAACGATAAGTTATTGTATTACAGCAACGATTGTCGTAATGGATTGTTGTTAAAAGAACAAAAACTTGAAATTCATAGTTTGTACACTGTCGATACTGACGTTGGTCGGGAGCCAATCGATTGCCAGTATATTCAAATATGGTCACCTGAACATGCCCATTATGTATTATGTGAGTTAAAGTGCGACGTTCCCAACGATTATAAATATTTTAATATGTGGTTTTCACTTCAACCAATTTATCAACGCAGCATATGCTCGGGTGGTTTACCTTTCCATGCCGCGCTGGTTGAATTGGATGGAAGAGGTGTGCTGTTGGCTGCGATAGGTGGAACTGGTAAATCAACATGTTGTCGCCGTCTCCCGGATTATTGGAAACCATTGTGTGATGATGAAGCACTTGTTGTACTCGATAAAAAAAATAGATATGTGGCGCACCCATTCCCTACATGGAGTGATTATTTGATGAGCCGTGCAGAGAATACTTGGAACGTTCAAGAGTTCGTACCGATTTGCGGCGTATTTTTTCTTGAACAGTCGGAGACAGACGAGGTCATTCCCATAGGAAAGGGACAAGCAGCTGTTTGCATGACTGAGGCAGCAACTCAGGTGTGCTGTAAATTCTGGGCTAAAATCGATAATGAAGCTCGAATAAGCTACAGGAGGGAACTCTTCAGCAATGCATGTAAAATCGCAAATTCGGTTCCTGCATTTACTCTTAAGGCAAGTCTTACAGGACGCTTTTGGGAGCAAATTGAGAAGGTTCTATAGGGCACTGGCGCGACAGACAATTACCTTGGATTGACACACACAGAGAGGGAAGCGACTCATGTTTAGATCAATTGGGCATATATGTACGAGTTGCTTCGATAGGCATGATGATCGGCTTGAAACTATAATCTACTCCGGTCCCAGCATGAATCCTACCCTGAAAGCTCTCGATATACTTCTGGTCGCTCCTTACAATGGTCGAAAAATCCGGTGTGGAGATGTTATTGTTTTCTTTCCTCCAGGCAGTGATAGCAGGGTAACCCATCGCGTAATCTCCACTGATGCTCACAAAGTGATTACTCAGGGTGATAACAATCCGAATGTTGACGCCTGGACTCTTGGAACTCATGATATCATTGGACGTGTGATTTATGCCCAGCGGAGGACCAGGAGGTTACGCATCTACGGGGGGGGCGCCGGCAGGTGTTATGCCGCTGCAGCCAGGGTGTCACTCTTGATCAATCTCAAGATTTCAATAGCATTTGGGCCGTTCTATAATTGGCTGGCCAAGGCAGGTGTTTTTAGGTGCTGTTTGCCTGCCCGTCTAAGCCCCAAAGTAATTTCTTTCAGTCGCCCTGTGGGCACAGAACTGCAATTACTTATGGGCAAGCTAGTGATCGGTAGATGCCTCTCCGGAATGGACCATTGGCAAATTCGACGCCCTTTTCGACTGTTTGTAGATGAGTCGTCTCTTCCACGGGTAAATTTTTTTAATGCAACAGTTTCTGAACAGGAGACGAACAAAGGTAATGTTGATCCTGTTTCAGCAGTTCGTTAGCTGATGGCATTTGCGTTCTGGACGAAGGGAGAGCAATCGAAAACGGCAATCATGAGATTTATTCCTGCTTAAAGGAAAGGAACCCAAGATGTTTGAGAGGCAGGCGATGGCCTGTTGCTAAAACATGAAGTATCTCGGTGTATTTAAATGTTAACCAAAAAAAATGCCGATAATCTGCTTGGCTGCTTGAGAGCATATAATGCAAATCAGGCCGCAACTCTCCAATATCTGACAGCTACCGAATGGGAGAAGGTAACTAATTTGTCGATCAGTCAAAAAATGGCCCCGCTCCTCTACCATCGCTTACGGTTTTTAGATCCACCCTCGAAAATACCCGGACCCTTACTAGCAATTTTGCGTGACAACTATATTCATAATGCTGTCAGAAATATGTCGTTGTTTAATGACTATTGTCATGTTTTCAGAAGGTTACAACTAGATGCAATTCCTTTTATTGTACTTAAAGGCGCTCATATGGCTGAAGTGGTTTATGGGGATATTGCGTTGCGACCTATTGCTGATTTGGACCTTCTGGTAAAAGAACACGATTTGTCACGGGCCTCATCTATATTCCTCAACATGGGCTATTATCAGGCGCAAGAAACCAAGGAATCGTCGTCTCTTCACTTGCCTGCTTTTAAAAAAGGTAACCTTATAATAGAGATGCACAAGAATATTTTTTCATTTAATACGTTATCACAAACTAAATTGGATGGGTTATGGCAAAGAGTTCAATCAAGCGAAATTGAAGGAGTAAAAGTATTGGTTTTGTGTAAAGAGGATTTGTTGTTGCATCTGATCCTGCATATTTGTCAGCATAATTTTACCGGTATGTTGAGAAACTTCTGTGATATTCGCGAGGTTATCTACAAATATAAAACTGAAATAAATTGGGAAAATTTTGTGAGTCGAGCTGATGAGTGGAATTGTATAAATGCAGTTTTTCTGGTTCTGCAATTGAGCAATGATATATTAAACGTGGCAGTACCGGGAGACGTGCTAGAACTACTGAAACCAGAGAAGTTAGATCCATCATATTTAGAATGGGCGAAAGAGCAAATATTCGCAGACACAAGAATTGTTTCTGAAAGTCTTGCGGAGATGAAAAGGACTGAAAGGTTTTTGGACAAACTTAAACTAATGCTTAAACGTGTTTTCCCTCCCCGTGCAAAAATGGCTGAGAGTTACATGGTCCCAGAAAAATCAATGCGGTTGTATTATTTTTATCTTGTTCGTTTAACATATCTTTTTGGACAGTATAGCAAAGTAGCGTTGGAACTGTTTTATCGGAAGCAAAAGTATTTAAATCTGCCAGATGAAAAAAGAAGTAGAACGTTACAAAATTGGATTTATGGGGAAGGCGTATAAGATCAATAAAAGTCGACATACCCTTGCTTTTCATCAATACACTGCACATTTCCCCCATCTCCGCTGGTTTTCTTGTTTGACAATCCGGTCAAATCTATATTCAGGTTAATAGCTATCTGAGTCTCACGGAAGTCGATCCGGAATGACTCAGCTTTTTAAGGACGTTTTCACGGTCGACTTGTCCGCTGCGTTTGTTGGTACCTGTGCCATTGTAGCTGGGCTTCCAGACTTCTTCATCGCCTCAAGCATCGCTTCTCCCATTCGCGTCGGACTGGTAGCAACTGCTACGTTGCACTGCTGCAGGGTGCGGATCTTATCTTCCGCTTTTCCCTTGCCGCGAGTAATGATAGCGCCGGCATGACCCATCCGCCTGCCGGGGGGGGCGGTGACTCCGGCGATAAAGGCGGCAACCGGTTTGGTCATGTTTGCCATGATCCACTCCGCGGCGGCTTCTTCGGCTTCGCCACCTATTTCTCCAATCATGAACACTCCCTCGGTCTCCGGATCGTCGTTAAACAGAGCCAGGACATCAATAAAACTCATGCCGATGATCGGGTCGCCGCCAATTCCGACACAGGTGGACTGGCCAAGACCGACATCGGTCAGTTGCTTGACCGCCTCATAGGTCAGGGTACCACTACGGGAGACAACCCCGATCTTTCCGGGTGCATGGATATGTCCCGGCATGATGCCGACCTTGCATTCCCCCGGAGTGATGATGCCGGGACAATTTGGGCCGATCAGATTGGTTGTGCTCGTCTGTAAGACTGCCTTGACCGATACCATGTCACGAATCGGAATTCCCTCGGTGATGCAGACAACCAGATCAATGCCGGCGTCAATGGCTTCAAGGATGGCATCGGCGGCTCCAGGTGGTGGCACGAAGATCATCGAGACGGTGGCCCGGGTAGCTTTGATTGCTTCCGCAACGGTATTGAACACCGGGATTCCTTCAGTGGTGATGCCGCCTTTGCCCGGGGTTACTCCGGCTACAATGTCAGTGCCATATTCGCGGCATTGTATGGTGTGGAACAGGCCGCTGCGACCGGTAATGCCCTGCACGACAATTCTGGAATTTTTATTGACAAGTATTGACATGGCCCTGTTCCCCCTGAGCCAGCATCTTTACGATCCTGGCGGCGCCATCTCCCAGTGATGCGCCGATCTGCACGTTCAGGCCGGACTCTTGAAGTAGTTTTATCCCGTCCTCAACATGGCTTCCATCCATGCGTACCACGATCGGCAAAGTGCAGCCGACGGCACCGGCCGCCTCGATGATGCCTTGGGCAATGACATCGCACCGCATGATGCCACCAAAAATATTGACAAAGATCCCCTTCACGTCACAATCCTGCAGGATGATTCTGAAGGCTTCCGCTACTTTTTCCCTGGTTGCTCCGCCTCCTACATCCAGAAAATTGGCCGGTTCGCCGCCGCATTCCTTGAGCACATCAAGGGTTGCCATGGCCAGTCCGGCTCCATTGACTAGACAACCAATCGAACCGGATAGTTTAATATAGGAAAGATCGTACTTGGCGGCATTGATTTCCAGTGGATCGAGTTGCGAGTAGTCCACCATGTCCGGATATTCGCGATGGCGATGCACGGCATTGTCATCAAAGGTAATTTTGGCGTCCATAGCCATTAACCAGCCGGTACTGGTCACTACCAGCGGATTAATTTCAATTAGCGAACAGTCCTTTTCCTGGCAGACACAGTACATGTTAAGGATTAACGCGACGCAATCCTCACAGACTGATCCGGCCAGTCCCAAATCCAGTGCAATCTTGCGGGCCTGGTAGGGGCGTAGTCCGGTGAACGGATCAATTGTGAGAGTCAAAATCTTATCCGGGCTCTTGCTCGCAACCTCTTCGATATCAATTCCACCTTCGGCTGAGGCTATCACAATATAGCGGGAACTCATCCGGTCGAGCGTGATGGAAAGGTAGAATTCTCGGGCGATTTCAACTGCCTCTTCTACCAGGATGCGACGCACCTTCAGTCCCTGCGGGCCGGTTTGCTTGGTTACCAACGAGCGTCCGAACAGTTCTTTTGCGAATTCCTGCGCCTCTTCAGGATGGTTGATCAGTCTGACTCCGCCCGCCTTGCCCCGTCCGCCGGCATAGATCTGTGCTTTGACAACGCAGCGTCCTCCCATCATTTTGGCGGCACGTTCGACTTGATCTGAAGTAAGCGCCACAAGGCCCCGCGGAATTGGAATGCCGTAACTGCTGAGTATTTCCTTGGCCTGGTACTCGTGGATGTTCATGGTGAGTTCTCCATCTGAAGCATAATTTATGGAAAAGTATAGCAGGGAAGAGTGATAGTGCAATTGAGAGGTGGCTGCGCGGCAATAGCACGCCGGTCATGACGGTTGGCAGCAAGACTGGCGTACAGTGCAAGAATCAATGAGGGGATGATCTGTACGAACCCGGCCGGCTTGAGAGATCGTGGGCTGTGATCAGTTTTTTTTCTTCATCAGTTCTGCATCCGATGCCCGCAGGTAGACCGGCAGCAGTTGTGACGGTTTCAGCATGTCACCATGTTTGCAGGCATGTAATGCCAGCAATATGCCGTTGGCAGCATGGGGAGACTGAAGCGGGAAGGGGGCAAAGATTGCCCGGTCACCGAGCTCTTGGGCAATCCGGTCGTGGTAGCGCAGAGCGCCATCGCCAACGAAGATGACCGGTTGACCGGTCAGCTCGGTAATCTGATTAAGAAACGCATTGGGTGGAAGAACGCAATCATTCAAGAGCGGGGAGGGGAGGGGTGACGAACAGTTATAGAGAGCAGCATATACTTCGCTTTTGCGGGCATCAAGCATCGGACAGATGGGGATGGCTGATAGTGAAAAATTCATGGACAACATGGCAAGTGATGAAAACCCGGCACACGGCTTACCGGTTGCAAGCGCCAACCCCTGGATCGTTGCCACCCCGCCACGTACGCCGGTGAATGAACCGGGACCGGTGGAAGAAGCGAAGAGGTCAATATCGCCACTTGACAACCCCAGCATTGCCAGGAGTCGTACAATTTCAGGCATGAGACGGGCGGAAAGAGTCCGATTTGTGTTTATCACTGATTCGGCGGCTATGTGCTCGTCAACAGCAATTGCAATGCTGGCGAGTGGTGTGGAAGTGTCTATGGCAAGAATGATCATGAATCATGTGCTCCGGGACACCTAGTGAGACGAAACTGCAGAAAATTTATATATTAATCAAGTCGTTGGCGATACGCGTTTAAAAAACGGGCATCTTCGGCATACGTTACCGGATAGATGAATGGTACCGGTTGAGGACTCATGTCACTGCCGACATTGCGGAAGGTAAACAGACAGGAGTTTGAAAGAGATTTATTGTTGCCCGAGCGGCTGAAACGTTCGATGTCTGACTGCACGGTAATAGTTGTTTTACCGGTATAAACCACCCTGGCGGTGAATTTTAGCTGGTCCCCCAGCAGTACCGGTTGGTTGAAGTTAATGCGGTTCACCCGGAACGGCACCGCTCTGTCCGGAGCAACCATTTCCGCTGCCAGCGCCGCTAATTCATATGCTTTTCTGATCAGGTATCCACCAAAAATGGTTGCCGGGACATTTTCCTGCTCGGGATATGCCCTGCCGGTGGATTCAAGCATCAGTTGGTCGGCACGTATTCCGTTAAAGCCACCGTGTTCCTGCTCTTTGTGCAGCTTTTTGAGCAACAGATATTCATCGTGCGACGGCATTTCCTCCGCTTTCGCAAGCTCATCACGATATGCCTGCCGCCGCTGCTCCGCTTTCTGGTAACGCTTTTTGTCAATTTCTTCAGGATACCGGAGCGGGGGCAGAGCAAGGCTTTTAGCCGCTCCGGAGTCGGTTGAGCGTGCCACCATGGTAAAGTAGCAGGTTGCCATATGGCTCGAACCCTCTCCCAGGCACTCAATCCGTATGCCGACCTCCATTGAGGACGTGCCCACGTGGTTAATTTGGGCTGAAAATACCAGGTCGTGTTTGGTATCGGCGGGATTTCTCAGTATTATGCTGTCTATGGCAGCCGTGACAACCCTCGCTTCGGGGTAAAACCTGTGAACATAGGCTAAGGCGGTGTTCTCAGCCACCTTGTCAAGCGTCTCCAGGATCTTTCCAAAGCGAATGTTACCGACAATATTGCTATCCCGGGCAAGAAAACGTCGGGCAAGAGCCGGGTCTGTTGAAAATGGTAGAACAAAGAGATAGCGAGTATCATGAGGCGTTATGCTGTTCTGTTTTGATTCGGATGACATTCAGAAGCTCCTTTTGCCGCTATTGATGACATGCCTCCGTGATAACAGATTACCCCTGGCTGTTGACGAAATACCTGATGATATCATTGTAGAAAGCCAGAACCATCAGGCCTAACAGCAGTGCCATGCCAATCTGCTGGGCATATTCACGGATCCTTTGAGGCACCGGACGCCGGAAGATTAATTCCATAAAGTAGAAGAGCAGGTGCCCGCCGTCGAGTACCGGTACCGGCAGCAGGTTGAGTACGCCAAGGTTGACAGAAAGCAGTGCCATAAAGGCCAGAAACGGTGCGATACCTGCAGATGCCTGTTGTCCGGCCATTTTTGCAATCATGATCGGGCCGCCGACGCTGTCCATCGGTACGACCCGCTGTACCATTTTTACCAATGACATAAACGTCAGGTCGATGACTTTCCAGGTCTGCTCGCTCCCTTTAATGACAGCTTCAAATGGATTGTAGTATTCAGTAACGACTTCGCCCGCCGACGCTACCCCGATTGCATAGCCATTGATTTTTTCACCGAACAGATTCTTTGAAATACGTGGCTCGGGGGTGATTGTGAAGGGGATGAGCCGGGAATCGCGCTTGACTGATAGCGTCAGAGGTTTTCCCTTGCTGGCAGCGACTGCAGCGGCAATTTGATCCCATTGACTGATCGGCTTGTTGTTGATGGAGGTGATAATATCACCCTTCTGCATGCCGGCTTTTGCGGCTGGTTTGTCCTTGAGTGCTTCACCGATTCTCGAAGTAACCGTTGGCACACCAATCATGCAAAGAATAATAAAAATAAGCCAGGCAAATAAAAGATTGAAAACAGGTCCGGCCATGACAATTGCAATCCGTGCCAGCACCGGTTTGTGGGCAAAGGAACGAGCCTTTTCTTCATCGGTCAGTTCCCGCTGGTCAGAGTCTCCGGGGGTGGGTGCTGCCGGTGCTTCGCCATCAAGAGGGGGGGGCGAGTCGGTTCCCTCAATAATGCCACTTTCACCAAACATCTTGACGTAACCGCCGAGCGGGAACGCTGAAAGCAGGTACTCAGTCTCGCCAATCTTTTTGCCGAGCAATTTTGGGCCAAAGCCAAGAGAAAACTTTTCAACACGGACTCCCATCAATTTGGCTATCAGAAAGTGGCCGAACTCATGGACAAAAATCAAGATTCCTAAAACTATGATTGCGTAAATAACGGTCATATCAGTATACCATCTCCCGACAGATTTCACGGGCAGACTCTCTGCCCCAAAGGTCCGCTTTCAATACTTCTTCAATCGATTTCAGTGTATGTGCTGAATGGGCGTCCATGGTGCGCTCAATAGTCTCGGCAATCTGGGTGAAGCCGATGCGCCCCTCAAGAAACTCTGTGACGGCTATTTCATTCGCGGCGTTCATGACGGCCGGCATGCTCTCTCCAGATGCCATGGCGCGATAAGCGAGTTCCAGACAACGAAACTTATCGTGGTCAGGGTTGAAAAAAGTAAGCCCGGAAAGTATTGTCAAGTCAAGCGGTTTTACCCCGGTGGCAATCCGTTCCGGATAGGCAAGAGCATAGGCAATGGGGGCCTTCATATCCGGTGTGCCAAGTTGGGCAATAACGCAGCCGTCAACGTACTCAACCATTGAGTGAATGATGCTCTGGGGGTGGATATTGACCCCTATTTTCTCTACAGGAGTGTTGAATAACCAGCGCGCCTCGATCACTTCAAGCCCCTTGTTCATCATTGTGGCCGAATCGATGCTGATCTTTTTCCCCATATTCCAGTTGGGGTGATTGAGGGCATCGCGAACCGTGACGTTTGATAATTGTGCGGCCGGTGTGTTCAAAAACGGTCCACCCGATGCGGTTAAAATTATTTTGTGTATATCCTCGCACCGGTGTCCTTCAATCGACTGAAATATAGCACTATGCTCGCTGTCAACCGGAAAAAGTCTGACTCCGAATTCCGCGACCAGATCCATGAAGAGGTGGCCTGCCGTGACCAGAGTTTCCTTGTTTGCCAAGGCGATATCCTTCCGGGCACGGATGGCGGCAGCAGTCGGAACCAGACCGGCGGCACCGACAATTGCAGCCACTACCATATCAGTCTCGTCAGCTGTCGCTGCAGCTATCAATCCTTCAACACCTCCGAGAATTGTCACATCAAGGCCGCTGCACATCTCCTTAAGGAGGGGCACATCAGTATGAGACGCAACGGCTGCAATACGGGGCATAAATTGTTTTATCTGTCGCACAAAGAGTTCCAGATTTTTTCCGGCAGTCATGGCCACAACCCGGAAACGGTCCGGATGCGCGCTGATGATTTCGAGTGTACTCACGCCGATCGAGCCGGTTGAACCAAGGATGGTGATGTTTTTCATAAGTTAGCCTTTAAAAAAGAAGAGAACATAATAATAGGTGATCGGAGCGGCGAATAGGATGCTATCCATACGGTCAAGCACCCCGCCATGCCCCGGAATGATCGTGCCGGAATCTTTAACACCGAAGCTGCGTTTCAACAGTGATTCGAACAGATCTCCTGCCTGTCCGACCGTACCGACGACAAGGGCGGTCAGGACAGCATCGGTAAATGCTAATTGCGAAAAAAATGTGAACTTTGCCAGCAGTGTACCACCAAGACTGCCGATCAGACCGCCGACAGCTCCCTCAATGCTTTTTTTAGGGCTGACCAGCGGATAGAGTCGATGTTTGCCAAACGCGCTACCGGTGTAATAGGCGGCCGAATCGTTGGTCATCACAATCAGCATAATGACAAACAGCCACTCAATGCCGAATGGAGTCAGGCGCAGCTGAACAAGATGCATCAGCAGGAATGGGATGTAGAAAAATGCCAACAGTGCAAAGGCGACTTCTTGCGCGGCAGCCTCAATTGTACGAATTCTGAATAGGAATAGCAGTGCAAAACAGATAAAAAACAGCCAGATTGCTGAGAGTATCAGTTTGTCATCACCAGCAAAGGGGATAAAGATCAATAGCGATCCAGCCACGATTGCCAACCAAAGTTCCAGCTTTCGTGTCGGCAGAGCCATGCGATAAAATTCAACGGTGCCGATGGCGGAAAGCAGCGCCAGCAGGGCGGCAAAAAGAAGTGCACCACCCTTCAAGATGATAAGGGCAACGACCGGCAGCAGGATGAGAGCTGAGATTAGACGTTTGATATGTCGCCCCTTCGTGATATCTGGTCGCTGGTTAAGCCAAAGCGACGTTCACGCGACTGGAAGTCTGTCAACGCTTTGTGAAGCTCGTTAATAGTGAAATCGGGCCAGTTGGTTTCGGTAAAATAGAGCTCGGTATAGGCAAGTTGCCAGAGCAGAAAGTTACTGATACGCATCTCGCCGCTCGTGCGAATCAGGAAATCGGGGTCTGGCAGGCCCCCGGTATCAAGATATGACTCAAACAGTTCCGTGGTGATTTTATCAGGTGTCACTAAGCCGTCAACGGCATCCTGTGCAAGGCGGGCAGCTGCACGGCTTAATTCCTGCCTGCCGCCATATGAGAGGGCCAACGTCAAAACCATTCCCGTGTTTGCTGCCGTTTTTTGCATGGCTTCATCAAGGGTTTCGTTGACATCGTCCGGCAGGTCATTGCGATTGCCGATGACGTTGTAGCGAATATTCTTGCGCATCATGCGTGCAGTTTCCTGGCGGATATATTTTTTAAGCAGCGTCATCAGGGCCCGTACTTCCAGCGCTGGTCGCGACCAGTTTTCAGAAGAGAAGGCGAAGAGTGTCAGGTATTTGATCCCAAGGAGTGAAGACTGCTCAACAACCATTTTAACCGTTTCGGCACCGCGCTGATGCCCAACGATGCGCCTGAGCATACGTTGTTGCGCCCAACGGCCGTTACCATCCATGATAACCGCCAGATGAACCGGAAGTTTATGCGGGTCAATCGGTATCATCAGACTTCCAGGACCTCTTTTTCCTTGTGTGTTACCGCTTCGTCCATCCTCAACTCAAAACTTTTGGTAATGTCCTGGACGTCTTTCTCATATTTTTTCAGTTCATCTTCGGTAATAAGTTTATCTTTTTCCAGTTTTTTCAGCTTGTCGATCGCATCACGGCGGATGTTCCTGATAGCAACCTTATCTTCTTCAGCCCTTTTCTTGAGCCCTTTGACGATTTCTTTACGGCGTTCTTCAGTCAGGGGAGGAAGATTCAAGCGAATGGTCTTGCCGTCGTTGGAAGGGGTCAGGCCGATGTTGGCGTTCATGATGGCCTTCTCGATAACCGGGATGATCTTGGCCTCCCAGGGGGAGATGGTAATGGTGCGTGCCTCAGGCACAGCCAGGGTTGCTACCTGGCTCAGTGAGGAGGTGTTGCCGTAATAATCAACAGTTATGGAATCCAGGATGCCGGTTGTGGCCCGCCCGGTACGAATCTTTTGAAATTCGTTTTTCAGGACGCCCACTGTTTTTTCCATATGGACCTTCATGTCATCAAGCACGTTCTTTGGCATTACGATTCTCCTTGTACAATGGTACCGATCTCTTCACCGAAGATAACTTTCCTGATATTACCTTTCGTTGTCAGATCAAAAACTATAATTGGCAGGTTGTTGTCCATGCAGAGCGATATAGCTGTGGCATCCATTACCTGCAACCCCTTTTTGAGAACATCAATGTAGGATAACTTTGAAATTTTAACCGCAGTGGGATCTTTTTTCGGATCGGCGCTGTAAACACCATCTACCTTTGTTCCCTTGAGGATTACCTCGGCATTGATTTCCATCGCTCGCAGGCTGGCCGCGGTATCGGTCGTGAAGTAGGGGTTTCCGGTTCCGGCACCGAAGATAACAACCCTCCCCTTTTCAAGGTGCCGCATGGCTCGACGCCGGATGTACGGTTCGGCTACCTCCTGCATGGCTATGGCTGACTGGACACGGGTTGAGACACCCTGCTTCTCGAGGGCATCCTGCAAGGCTAATGAGTTGATGACAGTGGCCAGCATCCCCATGTGATCGGCGCTTGTGCGATCCATCCCTTTTGAAGACGCTGCCAGACCGCGGAAGATATTGCCGCCTCCAATAACAAGCGCCAATTGGACTCCGCTGTTGACAACCTCTTTGATCTCGCTGGCGATGGTGCCAAGTACCAGCGGGTCAATGCCGTAGCCCTGATCACCAGCCAGTGATTCGCCAGAAAGCTTCAAAAGTACGCGGGTGTAGGATTGTCTGCCCATAAATGTGCCTCCGGAAATTTTCGATGTACGTACGTCAGGTCAACGTATAATGCAATAACAATGAAGGAAAAGAATAAAAAAAAACCGGCCATTTCAGGCCGGCTTCGATAAAAGGATTAGAGGCCGGCAGCTGCCGCCACCTCGGCGGCAAAGTCGCATTCCTTCTTTTCAAGTCCCTCGCCGAGGGTGTATTTAGTAAAGCGCGTTAAGGTTATCGTTGTACCAAGTGCTTTTCCGGTTTCAGTGGCAAGCTGCTGAATGGTCTTGTCGGTGTCCTTGACGAACTGCTGTTCAAGCAGGCAGATGTCGGCATAGAATTTGTTGACCTGACCAGCAATAATCTTTTCGATTATATTTTCCGGTTTGCCGGTTTCACGGGCCTTTGCACGGTAAATATCTTTTTCTCTCTCTAACACGTCGGCGTCAACTTCAGCGCGTTGGACGTACAAGGGAGAGGCTGCAGCAATATGCATAGCCACATCCTTGACAAATGCAGCAAAGGCCGGATCTTTTGCTGCGGTGGCGTTGTCACAGATTGCTTCTACCAGAACCCCGATTTTTCCACCGGCGTGTATGTAGGACCCGATTGCCCCTGCTCCAGGAACAACATAGCTGGCAAAACGACGGATCTGCATGTTTTCACCGATGACGGCAATGGCTTCATTCAGCATGATCTGGATGGTTTTGCTGCTGTCGCCGCAATACGGCTGATTGAACAGTTCTTCAACGGAAGCAGGATTTGCCTGCAGGATATGATTCGCGATGTCTTTTACAAAGCCCTGGAACTTTTCGTTTTTTGCAACAAAATCTGTTTCACTGTTGATCTCAAGCAAAATGCCCTTGTTGCCGTCTGCTGATGCTGCTGCAGCTACCATACCTTCCGTCGCTGCGCGACCAGCTTTTTTTGATGCGGCTGCAAGGCCTTTTGTACGCAGGAAATCAACAGCCTGGTCAAAATTGCCGTCAGTCTGCTCAAGTGCTTTTTTGCAATCAAGCATTCCGGCGCCGGTTGATTTTCTTAATTCTGATATTTGTGCCGCGGTTACAGCCATTGCAATCCTCCTATCCTGTCACAACAGGAATTGTGTATAAATAAGTATGATTATTCGCCAGTTGCTTCTGCAGCAACTTCTTCAGGTGCGTATTCCTCTGCGCCTTCGGTATCCTTCTGCAGAGCTGCTTTGCGTGCCTGAATACCTTCGAGAACAGCATCGGCCATTTTGGAAGAGAGGAGACGGATGGCACGAATGGCATCATCATTACCCGGAATGACATAATCAATCGGATCAGGGTCACAGTTGGTATCAACGACAGCAACTACAGGAATACCAAGTTTGTTGGCTTCCTGAACGGCAATTTCTTCATTCTTCGGGTCAATGACAAACATGACACCGGGGAGTTTGTTCATCGTCTTGATCCCGCCGAGGGTCTTCTGGAGCTTTTCACGGTCGCGGGTAAATTGCAGGGTTTCTTTTTTTGTGTAGGCATCAATGGTGCCGTCTTCGAACATGGCATCAATTTTCTTCAGGCGATCGATGCTCTGTTTGACTGTGGCAAAGTTTGTCAGCATTCCGCCAAGCCATCGCTGATTAACGTAATGCATACCGCAGCGGGCTGCTTCTTCGGCAACCGAGTCCTGAGCCTGTTTTTTTGTACCGACGAACAGGACAGTGCTGCCATCCTGTGCAGATTCCTTGACAAAACTGTATGCAGTTTTGAAATAACGGACAGTTTTCTGCAAATCGATGATGTAGATTCCGTTACGGGCCCCGAAAATGTAGGGTTTCATCTTGGGGTTCCAGCGCTTAGTCTGGTGACCGAAGTGGACACCGGCTTCCAACAGTTCCTTCATGCTGATACTTGACATGTGTTTCTCCTTTGGTTTTTCCTCCGCCTCGCCGAATCCCCGTCATCATACTTGGTAAATAGGGACACCGTCGGATTTACCGAGACGTGTGAATTGTACAGCGGGGTTTTATAGCACATCAGCAGCTGTAAAATCAAGGGTAATTACGACAGCTACCAGAGGAGTGCACCAATTGGGCAGGCTTCAACACACTTCCCGCACGCGGTACAGTGTTTGGGATGCAGAAAAACGGCATTTTTGTGAAAACGGACGGTTTCCAGCGTGATTAATTTTATACTGCAGGCAGCGACGCAGCGACCACATCCGCTGCAGCATTCGTGAATAATTTTCGGGATGTGCTGATGGTCTCTTTTCAAAGCCCCAGATCCATCTGTTTCCATGTAAACTCTGGCTTTGTCTGCTTGCGATTGAAGGGGTAATAACGGGGGCATTTGGCAACAACGGCATTTCCCGCCTGTTTGCAGGTGCGGCGGCAGGAAGTGCAGAGCTTGTTTGGGCATAGTTTGTGGGCGTTTTTTTGTGTCATGGCGGTCTATCCGTGCAGGGGCGGGTTCAAGCACCGCCCCTGCAAAAATGATTATTCGATAAACCTGACCCAGCCAAACTCGTCCTTCAGTCGTCCTGTTTGGATACCGGTCAGTGTGTCATACAGTTTCTGGGTGATAGTGCCGACTTTTCCACCGGTCAGTTGCAGGCACTCGTCCTTGTAACAGAGCTTTCCGACTGGGGTTATGACCGCTGCAGTACCGCTGCCGAAGGCTTCGGTAACTTTGCCGGAACGAATATCAGCCATCAGGTTATGGACGTCGATCTTGCGCTCCTCGACCGTACAACCAAGGGTGGGGGCCAGCTTCAATACCGAATCACGGGTCACACCCGACAGGATCGACCCGTCAAGTGGCGCGGTAACAATATGAGTGCCGTAGGCAAAAAACATATTCATTGCGCCGACTTCTTCAATGTAACGCCGTTCCCGGCCGTCAAGCCAGAGTACCTGGTCATATCCCTTGTTCTTGGCTTCTAATCCCGCTTTCAGAGAGCTTGCATAGTTGCCGCCAGTCTTGGCTTCGCCGGTTCCCCCGGGCACGGCACGCACATAATGATCTTCCACCAGGATGTTTACCGGATTGAACCCGGCTGCGTAATAGGCTCCAACGGGAGAGAGAATGACATAGAAATAATAATGATTCGAGGGTTTGACTCCCAGAACCGGTTCGACCGCAATTAAAGTCGGCCGGATATAGAGCGAGGTGCCGTCAGCAGTCGGAATCCAGTCGCGCTCAAGAGAAACCAGCTGCTCGATCCCCTTAAGGAACAGCTCCTCCGGGACGGGGGGGAGGCAGAGCCGGTCACCGGATTGATTGAAGCGTCGGGCATTCATCTCGGGGCGGAATAGGGCAATCCGCCCATCAGCCCATTTATAGGCTTTAAGCCCTTCAAAAATTTCCTGGGCATAATGGAAAACGAGGCAGGCAGGGTCGAGTACAAAAGGAGCATACGGCTCGATTCGGGCATCACACCACCCCTGATCGGTTTTCCATTCTACAACCAGCATGCGGTCGGTGAAGTATTTGCCAAAACCAAGCTGAGATTGGTCGGAAATCTTTGTCTTCATTTTTTCAGCCGGCAAAGGAACAATTTTAATGTCCATTACTATTACCTCCTTTTTATCCAATAATAAAAACATTCGGACAACGGTTTTTTATCATAAAACAGCAGGGTGCGGCAAGGTGAAAATCCTGAACTGATGAAACCGGAATGCATACATAATAACAAATTTATTCTCTGTATTAAATTGCAGAGAATCACTTTCCAACTTACTAATTGACAAAGTCTTGCCAATCTGTTTTATTGCGACCCTGTATATCGTAACTATTCAAAATAACTGAATAATTTTAGTTTTGCTAAATTAATTTATCAAGGAGAACATCTACATGGAAAAATACCGGTTTCGTAAAGTCATGGCGGCCAATCGAGGTGAGATTGCCATCCGTATCTTTCGTGCCTGCACTGAGCTGGGCATCAGCACGGTAGCGCTTTATTCTGAAGAGGACAAACTCTCCCTCCATCGTTACAAGGCTGACGAAGCGTATCTGATCGGCAAAGGGAAGTCACCGATTGATGCCTATCTCGGCATTGACGAAATTATTGCGTTGGCGCTCAAGGCAGATGTTGATGCTATCCATCCGGGATATGGTTTCCTGGCCGAGAATGCTGAATTTGCAGAGGAATGCCGGGTTAATGGTATAACGTTCATCGGTCCCACGGCTGAGATGATGCGCTCGTTGGGGGATAAGGTTTCAGGCCGGAAAGCAGCAATTGCCGCTGGTGTCAACGTGGTTCCCGGGACTGAAAATCCGGTTGAGAAGGAAGAAGACGCCCTGATTTTCGCCAAGGAACATGGTTATCCAATCATTATCAAGGCATCGGCAGGCGGAGGCGGCCGTGGCATGCGCGTGGCCAACAACAAGAAAGAACTGCTTGAAGGACTTGTTGCGGCCGGCAGCGAAGCAAAGGCTTCTTTCGGTAATGCCGAGGTCTTTCTGGAGCGCTACCTGGCGCACCCGAAACATATAGAAGTCCAGGTGTTGGGCGACAACTACGGCAATCTGGTCCATTTTTTCGACCGGGACTGTTCCGTGCAGCGGCGTCATCAGAAGGTGGTCGAATTTGCGCCGTCGTTGTCACTGACACAGGCCCAGCGGGAGGAACTCTGTACGGCAGCGCTTAAAATAGCCGGGCATGTTAAATACCGCAATGCCGGGACCATTGAATTTCTTGTAGACAGCGAAGGGAAACATTACTTCATCGAGATGAATCCTCGTATTCAGGTGGAGCATACCGTGACCGAAATGATCACCGGTCGCAATCTCGTACAGAATCAGATTCTGGTTGCCTGTGGGCACAAACTCTCTGATCCCGAGATAAATATCCCTTCGCAAAGCGCAATTGATATGCGGGGCTATGCCATTCAGTGCCGTATAACCACGGAAGACCCGGCCAATAATTTTTCCCCTGATTTTGGAACCCTGACTACGTACCGTTCGGCTGCTGGATGCGGCATTCGTCTTGATGCCGGCAATGCCTTTACCGGCTCCAAAATTACTCCCCATTATGATTCATTGCTGGTCAAGGTCAGTGCTTGGGGACTTGCCTTTACAGATGCCGCCAATATTATGAATCGTGCCCTGCAGGAGTTCCGTGTTCGCGGGGTCAAAACCAATATTGGATTTCTCGAAAATGTCGTCACTCATCCGGTTTTTCTCCGTGGGCAGTGCGATACATCGTTCATCGAAAAACATCCGGAACTGCTCCACTTCCGTGAAAAGCAGGATCGCGCCAGTAAAGTGCTCAACTTCCTCGGTGAGGTTATTGTCAATGGTTCGCCCGGTGTGACAAAGCCTCTTAAGTCGGCAGAACTGATCGAAGCCCGCGCTCCGTATGTCGATACGAGCAGGCCTCGTCCGTCCGGCAGCAAGGATCTTTTTATGCAGATGGGTGCCGAAGGTCTCTCCAAATGGATTCTGGAACAGAAAAAACTCTTGATCACCGACACGACCATGCGCGATGCGCACCAATCCAATCTGGCAACCCGCGTACGCAGCTATGATCTTATCAAGGTTGCCGAACCGACCTCCTACCTGGGTGCAGACCTGTTTTCTCTGGAGTGCTGGGGGGGAGCAACATTTGACGTCTCAATGCGTTTCTTGAAAGAAGATCCCTGGCAGCGCCTGCACAAGCTGTCGGAGTTAATCCCCAATATCCTGTTTCAGATGCTGCTGCGCGGTTCAAACGCGGTCGGATACACCAATTATCCTGATAATGTTGTGCAGAAGTTTGTTGAAGAGGCTGCTGATTCAGGTGTCGATATCTTCCGTATCTTTGATTCGCTTAACTGGACCGCCGGCATGCGGGTTGCGATGGATGCCGTGCGCAAATCGGGTAAAATATGTGAAGCGTCTATATGCTATACCGGTGACATCACCGATCCAAGACGGGACAAGTACCCGCTTGAGTACTATGTCACTATGGCGAAAGAACTGGAGAAAATGGGTGCCCATATTCTTGCAATTAAAGATATGGCCGGTCTGCTCAAACCGCTGGCAGCATATAAACTTGTCAAAGCGCTCAAAGAGAATATTGGCATTCCAATTCATCTTCATACCCATGATACCTCGTCAAACGGCAGTGCCATGCTACTTAAAGCCAGTGAAGCTGGTGTGGATATTGTGGATGCCGCTCTCTCCTCACTCTCCGGTCTGACTGCCCAGCCAAACCTGAATGCGCTGGTTGCGACACTCGAAGGAAGTGAACGTGACCCGCTGGTCAATGCCCCGGGTTTGCAAAAACTGGCCAACTATTGGGAAACCGTCCGCGATTACTATTCCCCTTTTGAATCCGGTCTGAAGAGCGGCACGGCAGAGGTGTATCACCACGAAATTCCGGGCGGGCAGTATTCAAACTACAAGCCGCAAGTAGCCGGTCTGGGGCTGATTGAGCGCTGGGATGACTGCAAGGAGATGTACCACAAAGTCAACATGATGTTCGGAGATATCGTCAAGGTTACGCCGTCATCAAAGGTTGTCGGTGATATGGCCATGTTTCTGGTCAAGAACAATCTGGAGCCGGAGGATGTTTTCACTACCAGCGAGGATCTGGCCTTTCCTGAATCGGTTGTCGGCATGTTCAAGGGAATGCTTGGCCAGCCATACCAAGGGTGGCCGAAGGAACTGCAGAAAATTATTTTGAAAGGTGAGCAGCCGATTACCTGCCGCCCCGGTGAGCTACTTGAACCGGTTGATTTTGAGGAGGAGAAGCTCAAGCTTGAGGAAACGTTGGGACATCGCATTGACGATCGGGCGCTGGTTTCTGCAATCCTTTATCCGAATGTCTATCCCGAATTTGACCGGCATCGTGTGGAATTCTCCGACACTTCGGTTATTCCCACCCCGATTTTTTTCTACGGTCTTGAGCCAGGACAGGAAACCTCTTTGGATATCGAACCCGGCAAGACCCTGATCATCAAGCTTAATGCCGTTGGAAAAGTGCAGAACGATGGTACCCGTGCCGTTTATTTCGAGTTGAACGGTAACAACCGGTCAGTTGTTATTCGTGACCAGTCGGTACAAAGTGACGAAGCGGTTCGGGTTAAGGCTGATAAGGGGAATTCCTGTCACCTCGCGGCACCGATGCCGGGCAAAGTGTTGAAGGTGAACGTCAAAGTGGGTGATGCGATCAAGGCCGGTGATGTGCTTATGGTCACCGAAGCGATGAAGATGGAGACCAATATCAAGGCCAAAGCTGATGGTGCAGTGGTGGATGTGAAGTTTAAAGAAGGGGATAAAGTTGAGAAAGAAGATCTGGTGATAATTGTGGCAGAATAAACGCCGTTTGGTACAGTTTGCGCTCACGCCCCGTTTCCGAAAGGATGCGGGGCGTTTTACGTGGCGGCCGTCATTACATTTCCGCAAACATTTCCAGCTTGCGTTCACCCGGTATCGATATTACGCTATAGCAATGAGACATATCACCATGTGGAGGCCTTATGGAAAAACATACGTGGAGTCCTGCTGAA
>JABBNX010000057.1 GCA_019352135.1 Pseudomonadota bacterium | reverse complement strand
CAGGAAAACGGGTTGTGTCTTGCGCGCACGGAACAGCATCGCATCCAGAGGGCGCCTCCCGGGAATTCCACCCGTTCCAGATGCCACCTCTCATCGCGTTCCGCCACGATCCCCTCCAGTATCACGCTCCGCTCTTCTCCGAGCCGGATCGGGAGATCGATGCGCGCCAGCGTCTCGGTAAGCGGGCCCTGTGCCACAACAGCGCCGGCTTCCAGCGCCACCAGATAATTGGCCAGGCGCCCCACCTCATCGGGAGAGTGGGTAACGTACAAAACCGGAATTTCCAGCTCATCGCGCAGCCGTTCCAGATAGGGGAGAATCTCCTGTTTGCGCGCCAGATCAAGGGATGCCAGCGGCTCGTCCATCAGCAGGATACGGGGCGATACGGCCAGCGCCCGGGCAATGCCGACCCGCTGCCGCTCACCACCGGAGAGCCGCTCCGGCTTTCGTTCCAGCAGGGCGCCTATCCCGAGCAGATCTATCGCCTGATCCAGGCTGATGTTCTGCTCCGCTTTTGATCGCGTTAATCCGTAGCGCAGGTTTCCGAGCACGGAGAGGTGCGGAAACAGGCTCGCTTCCTGGAACACATACCCCAAGGGGCGCTTATGGGTCGGCAAAAACGTCCTGTCGTCCTGCCAGACCTCCCCCTTGAATGCCAGAAACCCGTGTTCTGCCCGCTCCAGCCCGGCTATGCAGCGGAGCAGCGTGGTCTTGCCGGAGCCGGACTGACCGAATATTGCGGTGACGCCGCGTCCGGGCAGGTTCAGGTCCAGGTTAAGGGTGAATCCAGGCCAATTAAGGCAAAAACGTGCCGTGATCCGATCCATCCCTTATCCTTTCCGGGTGCCGGGGCGCCAGGCGTAGATTGCCAGCAGCACCAGAAACGAGAATATCAGCATGACTGCGGCCAGGCGGTGCGCCTGGCCATACTCCAGCGCTTCCACGTGATCATAGATCTGCACCGAAGCGACGCGGGTGCTGCCGGGGATGTTGCCGCCGATCATCAGCACCACGCCAAATTCTCCGACCGTATGGGCAAAGGTCAGAATCGACGCGGTGAGATAACCGGGCAGCGCCATGGGGACAACAACGGTGAAGAACGTATCCAGCGGTGAAGAGCGCAGGGTTGCAGCGACTTCCAGAGGGCGGTCCCCAACCGCTTCAAAGGCATTTTGCAGCGGCTGCACCATGAACGGCAGGGAATAAAAGACCGATGCCAGCACCAGCCCCCAGAAGGTAAAGGGCAACGCACCGATCCCCATGGCACGCGTCAGGTGCCCCACCGCCCCGTACGGACCCATGGCCAAGAGCAGATAGAACCCGAGCACCGACGGCGGCAACACGAGCGGCAGCGCGACGACGGCACCGATCGGCCCTTTCCACCAGGAGCGGGAGCGGGCGAGCCACCAGGCAATGGGAGTGCCTACCACCAGCAAAATGGTAGTAACAATGGTTGCCAGTCTCACGGTAAGGAGTATGGCCTGAAGGTCGCCGCTCTCGAGGAACATGTCGTGTACCCGTTAAATCTGATATCCGTACGAACGGATAATTTTTTTAACTTTTCCGGTTTTGAGATAGGCCAGTAATGCCCTGGCGGCAGCGTTATCCTTGCCGGTGGCGAGCAACACGGCATCCTGACGGATGGGGCTGTGCATTTTACCCGGCACGATCCAGGCTGAGCCGCCGGTCACTCTGCCGTCCTTCATGATCTGCGACAGAGCGACAAAACCGAGCGCGGCGTTGCCGGTGCCGACAAACTGATAGGTCTGGGAGATGTTCTCCCCCAGCACGAATTTGGGCTGGAGTGCCGTCAGCAGCCCCAGCTTTGTCAGTACTTCCACTGCTGCAGTACCATACGGCGCCAAGCGTGGGTTGGCGATGGCGATTTTGGCAAACGTTCCCTTGCTCAACACCTCCCCTTTCGGGTCCACGAAACCGGGCTGCGCCGACCAGAGCACCAGCGTCCCGATGGCATAGGTAAAGCGGCTGCCGGCAACGGCCAGACCATCTTTAACCAGCTGGGCCGGTGTTTCGTCGTCAGCGGAAAGAAACAGCTGGAAGGGTGCGCCATTTTTGATTTGGGCGAAGAATTTCCCGGAAGAACCAAATGCCAGCTCCGTTTTGTAGCCGGTATCCTTTTCGAATTCTGCGGCTATCTGCTTCATGGGAGCGGTAAAATTGGCTGCAACAGCGACGGTGACCTCGGCGGCCATGACAGGCATGGCGAGCAGGATGCTCATAAGCGCAAGGAAAGTGCTTCGTATCAGTATCGTCATGTTCATTGTGTCCTTTCTGTCTGCAATTCAGCAGGAAGTATAGAGGCTTTGATATCGGAGGGCTTGCCGAAATAGACTGACGACAAAACAATAATGTCAATTCCGGTTGCGGCATACGCTGCCGCATTGGCTTCATTGATGCCTCCGGCGGCCGAAATCAGGATGTTCGGGGTGGCTGACCGTATCGCGGCCACGGCATCTGCGAGTTCGGCTGATCCTATTTTGTCGAGCTGCACGACGTCGGCGCCGCTGCGGGCAACCAGCAGAGCCTCTTCACTGGAATCAGCTTCGATGATGATTTTAGTTTCACATGCCTTCTTTTTCAGCTCCGCAACGAAGCGAGGCACATTTTCCAGGCCTCCCAGAAAGGCGGTATGTTGCTTGAACACCAGTATCGACTCCGATAGTCCCAACCGGTGAGGCAGCGCACCACCGGCGGTAATTGCCTTGATGGCAATCTTTTTGGTTCCGGGAAACGATTTACGGGTGGCCACAACCGCCAGTGCGGGGTTGATGTCATGGCACATTGCAACGATGCGGTGCGTCCGGGAGGCTATGCCCGAGGCATATTCCAGCAGGTTTAAGGCCACCTTCCAAGCGGCATGCAGGGCCTGTGCCGTTCCATCGGCATGCAGAAATTCACTGCCGGGCATCAGCGTTGTACCGCTCGGCATACAGGAGGTAATTGTTGCCCCGCACTTCTGCAGCACCCTGGAGGCTTCTTCCGTGCCGCAGAGGGTCGTATCCTCCCGTGTGGAGAAGACGATTCGTCCCGGACGATTGCCTATACCAAGAAGATGCGTCGTCAGGTCTCCGTATGGAATATCCTCTTCTATGAAACGCTCGATGTCGCTGTCAGGAAGACACGTGATCATATAACCCCTTTCCGTGATTCGTTATAGTTTTAATCATACAACGATGCACCACAAAAAAGGGACAGCACCATTGATGTCCCTTTTTCTCTATCAGCTGACGCCGATGATGACGCTTGAAGCCTTAAACAGGGTACAGGCGTGACCACCGACTTTCAGTTCTAGACGTTTGGCGCTGTCATGGGTAATGACGGCGCTAACGGTGTTGCCGCCGCCGATTTCAACATCCACCTCGGTGTTGACCGGTCCTTCGATGATCTTGGTAATGGTCCCGCAGAAAATATTGCGGGCACTGAGCTTGGCGTCATGCAGGTCGGTACCGATGATGACGGAACTGGCCTTGACGATGGCGTAGGCCTCATTGCCGGTACTGAGCCCCAGGTTGTCGATGGCGCCATTGGTGACGACGGCTGTCAGGGGGACACCACCTTTGAGTGAAAGAGTTACTTCCGCATTAACTGCGCCTTTGGTGATCTTGGAAACACTTCCCGAAAATGTGTTACGTGCACTGACTTTCATGGATATCCTCCGCAAGAATTTGTACAGGCTCTCGGTATCACCGAGCCTGTTTTCCAGGTTGTCCAGGAATTTGCGATGCTCTTCCTGGATGGTATTGTACTGCGCGATTATTTTTTTCCCTTCGGCGGTGAGGCTGGTGCCACCGCCCCCTTTGCCACCGGTCAAACGATCTACCAGCGGTTTTTCCGCCAGGTTGTTGATCAGGTTAACCGTATCCCAGGCGGTCTTGTAGCTGATGCCGACAGCTTTGGCGGCCCTGGTAATCGACCCCAGCTCATCGATCTTTTCCAGCAACACTATCCGGTCGCCACCGAGGAATTTATGATCTTCCCTGTTGAGCCAGAGATTTCCCGTGAGACCAATGGTGCTGGTATTCCGTTTAGTTGAAGTCGTTCCCATAGTACAAATCCTCACCAAGCAAAATTACTGACAACTCCTGACTAATAATAGTAGCCGCTGATTTCGTAATGTAAAGATTTATACATCGATCTGATGTTCCGTTACACATCAGCACATGAGCACTGCTGCACAACTATTGGGCACGTAATAATCAGAACAGCATCTGTGCCTGAAATCTTACCTGCTGGTCGTCGGTTGCGTGTGGTCCCTTGTTAAAGGAGATGGCAGCCTGCTTATGGATATTTGTATAATCTGCCTGCAGTTTCAGATTGTGGTTGTTTATGTACCAGGATACGGCGGCAGTGTTCTCAACCCAATGGTCGTTGGATGCAATATGGTTCGGATCAAAGTATGAATAACGATAAGCGAGTTCAACTTTTTTAGGAATGACGAAATATCCCGCCTGGCCATAAAAACCTTCGGCAATCAGATTGTGTTTTGTTGTCTGTCCTTCCGCAAAACCTTTAAAATATTCTCCGGTGGCAGAGAATCCTTTCCACTTAAATGCCGTGTCAACGCCGAAGGTAGTAAAGTCAATCGATTCAGCAGTGCTGAATGTACGGGCGGTCGGTGTGAGCTGGTTTCCGATGCTGTACCACCCGGCAGATTTGGTGAATCCGATATTGTTTGTTTCAAGCGTATCTGTCGTTGTACCAATTTTATTGAGCGTGTTTCGATAAAAACTGGAACCAACCGACCATAAGGGTTTCACGCTGTCATCAAGATCTCCCTCGGAATATTTCATGTCACCAAACGGATTAACATCGATGCGTGCGGCAAAAGCATTGTCAGCAAAGGAGCGGTATGTATTTTGCCCAACACCGCCGAGACCGGCGACACTGTAATTGACAAGTCCTTTTGCGATCATGCCGTGCATAGCCAGGCCGGTGTCATAACCGGGAACAAAAGCCACCGTTGCCGCAGACTGGTCAACAAACTGGAGAGCCGTAGAGGGAGTGATAAATTGACGGCCAAACTGGACTTTGTCCTGGCCAAACGTGAACTGGACTTCATCAATCAGCCGGTAGTTTATCCAGGTCTCTTCCAGGAGTCCGCCATTGCTGGTTGTTCCGCCGGCAATATTGGCAAAATTAACCGACATTTTATAGGTCACATCGGGAGAGTATGCATAGCCATTAAGCAGCAACTTGATCCGCTTCAACTCGAACTTGCTGTATTCCTGAGCCTGCTTTGCAGCAGTATTGTTGGCATCATCCGGATCCAGCAGGGTATAGCGGACCTGATAGGAAGCGCCGATGGAACCACTGAACTTCCGGTCATCCGAAGTAAAGGTAAACCCTTTTCCCACCTTGTATTGGATCGGACTACTCTTCATGATTTCCTTATAGTCATCCTCCGAGATGACTCCTTTCTCTTTCAGCACATCTTCCAGGCTCCTGGCAGACGCCATTCCACTTTGGCCTGCAACCAACACCATCCCTGCTGCCACAACAAATTTCTTCATAACGCTCTCCTCCCCTTTTTTGACCTGCAAAATTGCGTGTACACCACCAAAGACAAATCAATCGTTCACAGACGTTACATAACAATCCACATAACGATAAACAACAAAAAAGAGACAACACCCTTTAACTTTATAAGTCGACGCCAATAATGACGCTTGAATCCTAAACAGGGTGCAGGCGTGCCTGCCTTCCTGTTTTTTGTATTGTTCACGTATTGATTGATGCCCGGCAAGACTGAGGTTACTTATGATCGTTATATCCGTTATTACATAACGCGTGCCAATATACCGCAAAAAAAATATACTGTTAAAACAGGGTGTTTGGATTTGTGATTCAAGCGTCAGAGTTCATACTGCCGTAACTTTTAGCAGAAATTGATGTGATGCTCGGGAAGTAGTCAGAGTGCAAATCACCGCATCTACTGTCTAATGCTACTCTTGCTTTCCCCCGACAGACCCGTATCGCCTGTTCATTCTGCTAATAGGTTTGCTGAATCCATGAAATTGGATGCGAAGGGTATCTGTATATATGACTGATACTGAGTACTTGGTACGGCGAGCGAGTAGATCTGAGGATTGTCAATAGTTTCCACCTGAAACCAGGCGTAAAAAATAAACCCATAAATAATGCCCGGTGTTTCGGGCTTAACGGCTGGGATTTCGAATCTTAACTTTTAACTGATAATTTTAATTGGCCGAAGTTGGTCTTTTTAAACGGCACTTAATGTGGTATTAGATAGCTGTATTTATGTATTTCACAGGATAAGTATTCCATTTGGGAAGATCACCGGTTCACGCGCGTGCGCGCGGGGCTGGTTAACAACGAGTTGGCAAAACAGCGGCGTATAAAGTTGGTGAGAATTCTGCGTCGGCTTCCCGGAGTCAAGCGGTAAAAGGAGCCAAAGATGAATATTGGAACTTCTTTAGTGAAGTCAATCTTTTCAGCAGGTGCGGCGGAAATTGCTGGAGATGTATCAGAGTTAGCACTTGATGATGTGTTGAATGAAGGAGTGTTAAAGGACATCCCAGTTTTTGGGTGGTTAATAAAAGGATATCGTGTGGTCAGCACTGTAAAGGATCGCATTTTCCTAAAAAAAATTGCCATGTTTCTACAAGGTGCCACTGTTGAAATTCGTCGCAAAGAAGAGTTCGTGGACAAGCTATCCGACTTATCCTTCTGTCAGAAAGTTGGTGAAAACCTCATCCTTCTATTGGATCGACAAGACAATCTTGAAAAGGCATTTATATTGGGGAAAAGCTTCGCAGCTTATTTAAGCGGAAGTATCGAATATGATATGTTTTTGCGATTGGCTGCGACCATAGATCGGGCCTTGATTACCGATTTGACAAAATTGCCAACGTACTATGAGAGTATGAAGTCGTACGAGCAAGCACCGAAATCCTCTGAACGGCAAATACGGTTCCAGGACTTTCTGAACAGCGAAGACAGCCAATCACTCTGTAACGCGGGACTAGCCTTCAGTCAGAACTCAATTGGAGAAGATATCTGCATGCCGACTGCCATCGGATCTTGTCTGATAGATCTAATGTCTGAAAATTAAAGAGCATTCTGATGGCATAATAACTATTATAGAGGCACATTAAACGCCGGAAGGGGACACAGGTAAAACAGACCTTGAGAGAGCTTCAGAGCGTCAGGCCTAGAGATTGGACACAGAAGTGGTGGCGATGGAAGCCAACCAAGCGCGACAGCGGGCAGGCCGCTGTGCTCTCAACGTTGAATTGAAAAAGCGCTGCTGTAGCTAAAGATAATTAAAAAACTCTGTACATAAAAGAGAGTTAGGTGTCATGCCGCTTTTCTCCAAACGCATCTGCGTTACCCACCAAACGGCAACGGTCATATGAACGATTCGGATTCTTCGTCCCTCCTTCCGGAACCAGGCCGGATTGCGCGCCGGGCGAAAGCCACTGACAAGACCGACTGGGGGCGCTGGCTGCCGGGACTCCGTACACTGCGCGGGTACCAGGTGGCTTGGTTGCGGCACGACATCATTGCCGGACTGGTGCTGACCACAATGCTGGTGCCGGTCGGGATCGCCTACGCGGTGGCGTCGGGCGTACCCGGCATCTATGGTCTCTACGCGTCCATCGTTCCGCTGCTCGCTTATGCGTTGTTTGGCCCCAGTCGGATTCTGGTGCTGGGGCCTGATTCCTCGCTGGCTGCCGTCATCCTCGCTGTCGTCCTGCCACTGTCCAGTGGCGACCCGCTCCGCGCGGTCGCACTTGCGGGCATGATGGCGGTCGTGTCGGGGATGGTGTGCATCCTGGCCGGTGTAGCGCGCCTGGGCTTCGTCACTGAACTCCTTTCCAAGCCGATCCGCTACGGGTACATGAACGGCATCGCGCTGACCGTATTGATCAGCCAACTACCGAAGCTTTTCGGCTTTTCGATCAAAAGCGCCAGACCGCTGAGAAACGTATGGTCCATCGCTACAGCGGTGCTGGATGGAAAGACTAACTGGATCACGTTCATGGTCAGCGCAGGCACCCTGGCGGTGATCCTGCTGCTCAAGAGCAACAAGCGCTTACCTGGCATCCTGATCGCCGTTGTAGGAGCGACCGTCGTCGTTGGCGTGCTGGACCTTGCAGCGCGTGCTGAGGTATCGGTCCTCGGCTCCCTCCCACAAGGCCTGCCTGCGTTCGCCATCCCGTGGATCACAACCGCCGATATCGTCCCCGTCCTGATTGGCGGTTGCGCCGTCGCCCTCGTCTCGTTCGCCGACACCAGCGTGCTCTCTCGTGTCTATGCAGCGAGGACCCGTACCTATGTCGACCCGAACCAGGAGATGATGGGGCTCGGCGTAGCCAACCTGGCCGCCGGATTTTTTCAGGGCTTTCCGATCAGCAGCAGTTCGTCACGTACCCCCGTAGCCGAGGCCGCAGGCGCCAGAACCCAGCTGACCGGAGTCGTCGGTGCGCTCGCTGTTGCTCTGCTGCTGGTGGTGGCACCTGACCTACTGAAGAATTTACCCACCGGCGCACTGGCTGCGGTCGTGATCGCATCGGCCATAGGCCTGATCGAGGTCACCGACCTGCGACGAATCTATCGCATCCAGCGCTGGGAGTTCTGGTTATCTATCGTCTGTACAGTCGGCGTGGCCGTGCTGGGCGCGATTCAAGGCATCGGCCTGGCCATCGTGATTGCCGTCATCGAATTTTTGTGGGATGGCTGGCGCCCGTACTCCGCGGTTCTGGGACGCGTCGAGGGCGTCAAGGGCTACCATGACATCAAGCGCTATCCCGGAGCACGCCTCATCCCGGGACTGGTCCTTTTTCGCTGGGATGCGCCCTTGTTTTTCGCCAACGCCGAGTTGTTCCATGACCGCGTGCTGGACGCAGTGGCTACATCGCCTACGCCAGTGCGTTGGCTGGTCATTGCGGCGGAACCGGTCACCAGCGTGGACGTTACCTCCGCCGACATGCTGGCCGAGCTGGACGAAACCTTGCACGCGGCTAGCATCGAGCTGTGCGTTGCCGAGATGAAAGATCCCGTTAAGGACAAACTGAAGCGGTTCGGACTTTTTGAGCGGCTTGGCGAAACGGCATTCTTTCCGACAATGGGCGCCGCCGTCAGCAGCTATCTCGATACCCACCCGGTTGATTGGGTGGACTGGGAGGAAGGAGTAGCGGTGTCAGCCCCTGACACAAAGTAAAAGGGCTCTTGGTCCTCCATATATTCCTGTCGCCACAAAAAATCCGCTCATCTTTCCGATCATCTCCCCATTCCGCAGGGCGTTGCGCACAGCGCCAAGCATGGCGTCCATCTCTTCGAAGCGGACCAGATTCGCCCGTTCTTCCCGGCTGGTATCGATAATGGTGGCGATGCCGCCGTTTTTGAAAACCAGACGCCGCTCTCCCATCAGGGCCAGGATCGGATCGTGGGTTGCCATGAGCACGATCTTGCGCTTGTCCACCAGCGTGTGCACCGCCCGCTTGCGGTCGATGCCGGCATTCTCGATTTCGTCGATCAGGACAATGGGCGACGTGCTGAGGCAGGAGGTATCGGCTATCATCAACGCGCGAGACTGTCCACCGGAAAGAGCCGTAACCGGCGTCTGCGGCGTGAATTTTTCCCCGGCCAGATCGTTGGCCAGTTCAATGATGACAGCGGTTACCGAAGGGATATCATCAACCATCCGGCTTTCGGCGTGCATGGTGATAAACTCCTCCACGGTAAGATCCATGACAAAATTCATATTCTGCGAAAGTTGCGCGACCAGTTTATGCTCGAGGGAAAATCGTTGGGCCGGTTCGGGCGCGGCGCCGTTAATCAGAATGCTGCGTCCGGTGGGCGTGTCTCCCTGGGCCATCCATTCGATGTCAGCCAGAAAACGGCTTTTGCCCGAACCGGTCGGACCGACGATGCAGATCACTTCACCCGGCTTCACGGTCAAGTCAAACTCCTCCGCTCGGCCGCTCTTATCGTGCCCGCCCCGAATGGTGATGGATTCGATGTGGGCGCTATCGGCACCGCCCTTCAGGTTTTCCAGCAGTTCCATAAAAGCCGTGAAGCACCCGGGCAGACTCTGCCGCTCAAGCCCCAGGTCCTCAAGCAGTTCCGCATCGAGAGAGGTGAAATATTCAGCCGGGCTGATCTCTTCCCCCGGCAGCTCCAGGCCGAGCGAACTGAAGAAATCCCCGGCAAAAGGCGCCAGGCGGAGAAGTTCAGCCATGGGGAGGGAAATAAACTCCCTATTTTCTTTATCCATCGGCATCTGCATCCCTTACGTGAAATCCATCTTTTTGACGTTGCCCATCTGAAAATCGCTGCCGATCTTGCGCTGGCCGAGACAGTAGGAGCAGAGGGCGGCCGGCATGCTGAAGCGCAGCAGCCTCCCTTCCAGGTCGGGAGTCTCCGGCGCATGGAGTAACAGTTTGCCCAGTTCGTGCCCCCCCTGGCCGGTCAAGCCGTTGACGTTAATGATGGTGGCATTGGCGTTGACCTGGCGCACGCGGTAGGAGAACACTTCGCGCTCGGCCTGCGACACAATATCCCCCTTGGTGATGACCACCACGTCGGACATTTTCAACATCGGCCCGATCTTCTTGGGGGTGTCAACCCCGCTCAGATTATCGATCACGCAGACCGCCAGTACCCCCTGAATATGCGGAGCACAGCGGTTGCAAAGCCCGGCGCTCTCGATTACCAGCAGATCAAAACCTTTTTCCACCCCCCAGGCGAGGCAGTCACTGACATTGCTGACAAAAAAATGGTCGGGGCAGAGATTGCCCGAAAGGCCGTTCATGACCTCTACCCCCTGCTTTTCATACAGAGACTGGTCCTGGGTGGAAAGGCTGTCGAACTTCACGACGCCGACGTGTACACCATCTTGCTGCAACGACGCAATGGCCTTGATGGTAACAGCGGTCTTGCCCGACGATGGCGGGCCGGCTATCGTGATCAGCTTCATTGCGGCTCCCCACGGAAGGCCTGCAAAAATGAAGCATTGGTGTCGGCAATCAAAGCCTTGAGGTCATTGTTTTTGACATAGTCCCAGCCGATCCACTTGAAGGTGGCACTCTCCGGCAAGCGGTTGTCCACCTCGGGATGCACGGCCGGAAAAGCCGCTCCGGCACAGATTGCCGCCACTTCAGGGCCGGTCAGGAAATCGATCAGGTTGTGCAGTTCCTCACGCTTATCCGCCTTGACCAGCATGGTGACCGGACTGACGAGGGCGCCGTCCGCAGGCCACACGATGGTGACCTGTTCACAATTTTTGATATTGTTGGCAAAGAAGAGCGGCATGATGCTGATGGCCGGTGTATTCTCCTTGCCGCTCCCGGCCGACTTGACCATCTGCGAGGGATGCCAGCCCCAGGCGACGTTGCGCCCCAACTGGACCAGACCGGCGCTGCCGAAATCCTTGTAGAGCGCAAGCAAGAGAGTCTCGCAAAAGGTGCCATCGTGATTACCGCGAATGGCGATGCTTTTTTCATATTCCGGGCTGAGCAGATCTGCCCATTTTTCAGGCATCGGCCGATCTCCCAGACGCGTATGATCCACCACCAGTACCAGCAGGTTCATGGCAAGCATGCTGTAATGCCCGTCCGGGTCGGTTATGCCCATGGCAACCAGGTGCCGGTCACCGCTATAACCGGTGACACTGGAGAACTGACCGGTCTTGATGAACAGCTCGACAAAGTGTGGATGAAAGAAACTGTTGAAGCCGGGGGTGATAATGATGTCCGGCATGTCCGCCAAGGTCTCGAAGTGATCGGCATAGTCCGCATAGTCGATCTGGCTGTTGGCATTCCCTTCGATGCAAAAGGTCAAAGCGGTTCTTTGTTCCGGCGGAAGTGCGGCGAGGAAACCGTTAAAGGCCTCTTCCAGGGGAACTTTAAGCGGGCAGGGAAGCAGAGCAAGCAGGTTCAGGGTGCAATGTGCGCGGAGTGGCGCTGACTGTCCATCGGTCTCGGTCATCCCGGCAGCGATGGCATCATCCAGCATGCTGCTGAACAGATCGGCATTGATACTCGCCGTCCTGAGAGCGGTGCGCAACCTGATCGCGGCACCAAACGTATCACGGATCTTCTCATCCGCAAACATGCCCAGCCCCGACGACGTGAACACCGGAAGGGTTTCGGGGTGGCGCTCAATGACCTCGCGGACGGTTAGATCGAGAAGTGTTACTGACATTGCCGGTTCCTTGATATTCCCCATTTGATTGGCTTCAATCCGACTACAGTCGGGTTAGTTCACGGGCATCCAGAATTATTGCCTGAGTATTCACTCTGTCTATTTCCTTTACATACTGCATGCCAAGTCGGGATACATAATAAGTTCTTTTAAAATACTGCATGTTATGACGCAGACAATCCTTCCGTTATATTTTTACATATACAATGCATGGCCAACAAATAATCAGGTGCAAAAAAAGTGCGGACTCTTATGGCACAAATCCGGCAATAAAGTTGCATAAGACCATGTCACCATATGGGGTGAACGTTATGATGATTGTAACCGCCGTGAGCGAAGCCGACGTGACACTCGTTCTGGCGGGTTGTGAACTCAGCTGTGCCCTTGGGATGGATCGGGTGGGATGAGCATCGCCGAGCGACGGGTAAAATGGATGAGGGGAATGATGCCGCAAGAAAACAAGACTGACCGCTATGTGTCGTTCGTCGGAATCGAAGGAGACCAGAACTCGCGCGAACTGATGGAAATGCTGCGGGTGCATATCGATGACCCCTGCAAGAGCAATCGTTTCTGGGAGCTGTTTACGGAAAAACTGGAGCGGGTCGGCCAGCCGGACAAGAATGGGGGACGGTGTCTCGACGAGCTGTTCCTGATTCACTCCTATATCAACAATATCAGGGAGCTCTTCGAGCAGTATGATGACCAGCCGGCACTGGCATTACTGGAACAGATCGAAATGGAAAGTTGCTGACGCCCGATCTCATGATCACGGCAAAAGGACATGTGCGGTGTTTAGTTTGACGAGTGTGCCGCCACCGCCAGGAAGTTCTCAACAAGGCGCCGGGCGGTCGCGCGATATGCGTCCGCCTCGTGGAAAAATGCGGTAACGAACGCTTCCGTTTTAACAGCTGTCGATTGTTCCCACGCGCACCAACCACGAATTATCGCCTCCGTCACCTCCGGGTGAAACTGTAAGCCCCACGCGGATATGCCAACCCGGAACGCCTGGTTGGGGCACGCTGCCGAAGAAGCCAGTAAAATCCCCCTGTCCGGGATATCAAAACTGTCATGATGCCACTGAAATGTCCGGAATTCCTGCCGGATGCCGCTAAACAACGGGTCACGGATCCCTTCCGCAGTCAGTAATACATCCAGAGTCCCGACTTCCTCCCATCGCCGTGATGCCACCACTGCGCCAAGGGCTACCGCCAGCAACTGGCCGCCGAGGCAGATGCCGAGATACGGAACGCCCGATTCAACAACCCGGCGGATCAGTTTTTTCAGCTCTGCAAGAAAGGGATGGTTCTGCTCATCATTCGCCCCCATGGCACCACCAAGGACGATGAGGGCGGAAATATCCGCCAGCCGCGGCAGGTGGCCACCATGATACGGGTGGCATACCACATGCGGTACGGTCAGGTGTTCGATAATAGTACCCGGAGGCACTTCCGGGTCATTTTGGATAATGTACAGCACGAATGGCTCCTCAACTCTGATGAATGAGATTCACTCCGCATCTGAAACATCCACTGTCCGCTTCAGAGCAACGGCTCTGCCGCCAGCTATTGCTGACTGATGACGGTAAAACGGTGGTCAAACCAGGGGGCAAGAAGCGGCTGGACATCCTTCCACGCCAATCCGCCGCCACCGCAGCCGGGACGCGGCACAACAACCCGTTCCCAGCCCGAGCGGTCTGCCAGCAGCCGCAGTTCTTCTGCCGAACGGGCGATGATACGCAGGTCCGGCTGTGACCAGGCGGTCTCTTCCACCGGAAACGTGACAATGCCGCTCCCCAGATCAAACACGTGGCTCCCCTGCTCTGCCAGCAGACGGCCCAGCTTCTCGGCAAGCCGCGGAAAACAGAGTGTCGCCTGTTTCGCCACGCCGCGCCCGAAGACCGCACGGCCATCCCGGGTCATTGAACCATTGGTGGTAATGACGATGACGCACCCCCGGTCGGCATATTCCCAGATGTCGCCTACCGTTTCAAGCATTCCAGCGCCGATCCCCGCAGATAATCGAAGGCTTCCCCACGGGTGGTGACAAAACCCGGCATCTCATTAAGGATATCCTCAATCAGATGCAGCACCTTGCCATCGGTGCTCTCCACCGCATCCATGACGGCCGACAGAATCGGCAGAATCTCGTACAGGTCATGGCGGTTGAACGCTGCAGGGTCAGGGAGACCAACGAACTTGAGCGCATCACGATTGGCAACGTCGCGCGGATATCTGAACTTCAAGTCTGATGCTTTGATAATGATGGGCATGACAACCTCCGACTGTTGTTAAACATTGATTTAATGCCCACCGCAGCCACCGCCACACCCGCCGCCGCACCCCGGTTTGACGATGTCGGCCGCCTTCGGCTTGGCGCACAGCTGTAGCGAGGAACGTTCCACATACCAGAGGTCATCATCCATTTTACCCTGCAGTTCGTTTTTTTTGAGCATCATCAATACCCGCATTTCGGTCGTCTCCAGAAGCTGTGCCGCTTCGGCAATCGGTACAAAAGAAGATCCTGATTTACACATGTTGTCTCCTCCTTAAGGAGTTGAAAAATAGGTCCGGCTTTCAAGCCGCCTTCGGCAGCATTTCTCCGCCACAATAAATGGTCATCAATTCACCGTTGGTCAGGTCCCGTTTGCGCTTGCACGACATGGCCCGCGTCATTTCAAGCAACGGCACGGCCCGGGTGCGGTCAACAGCAATGCCCATACTTCGATACCGTTCGATCAGTCCGCCGGTGCCGGAATGTTTACCGATCACGATACTGCGCGTCAGCCCGACCTCTGCCGGGTCAAACCCTTCGTAGTTATGGGGGTCCTTTATGACCCCGTCGGCGTGCAGCCCTGATTCATGGGCAAAAACCCGTGCGCCGACGACCGGTTTGGACACCGACAGCGGGCGCTGGGAAGCCTTGGCGACAAAAAGGGACATTTCCCGGAAGCGGTGGGTATCGATGCCGGTTTCAATCCCGCAGGCATGCTTCAGCCCCATAATCACTTCTTCCAGAGCCGCATTGCCGGCCCGCTCCCCCAGGCCGTTGATCGTGGTGTTGACAAACTTCGCCCCGGCGCGGATACCGGCGATGGCATTGGCGGTGGCCATTCCCAGATCATTATGGGTATGTACCTCGATATCAACCTCGGGAACCGCCTGGCGCAGGAACGCCACCTTGTCGAACATGGTGAACGGGTCCATGATGCCGAGCGTATCGCAGAAGCGGAAGCGGTCGCCCCCGAGTGAGCGGGTGATCTCCATCAGCTCCACCAGAAACGAGAGATCAGCGCGGCTGGCATCCTCGCCGCCAATCGAAACGTACAGGTTGTGCTGTTTGGCAAAACCGAGGGCTATTTTAAGCTGCTCCTTGACCGTTGTACGATCTTTGCGCAGTTTATGCGCAATCATCTGATCGGACACCGAAAGGGAGATATCCACCGCCTGCACACCGCAGGCAATACTTGCCTCAATTTCAGGCACCAGTGCCCGGTTCCACGTTATCAGGCGGGCGTTCAACCCCAGGTCAACCAGGGTACGGATGCCGGCCTGTTCTTCCCTGCCCATGGCGGGGATACCGCACTCAATTTCCCCCACGCCGATGGAATCCAGCATACGGGCAATGGCGACTTTTTCGCGTTTGGAGAAGACCACCCCGGCGGTCTGTTCACCGTCACGCAGGGTGGTATCATCAATGATAATATCCGTAGGTATGTACTGTTCCATTCTCTACCTCCAATAAAACAAACGGCGCCGTCATTCGTCTGAATGGCGGCGCCTTTGCCGAATCCTGAGTCAACCTGGTAACTGCATTGACCATACCGACAACATACCTGCTTATATTTATTTACATTACGGCATGTTACATTTACTTGGTTTTCCAACTTCTGCTTGCCGGCGCATCCAATGCCTCAATATTAGGCAACATCACAGTTAAAGTTCCATTTAGGATTGGAGACGACGTGTGGCTGAGATCGTAATTATCTGATCTACCCGCAACTCCCCATGGTTGCCAGCCCGAAAATATATTCGGGGCGGTACGAAGGCTTATTCCCTGCGTACATCAGCTCATTGGCACCGGCGATGCGCATTTTTCTCCGCTTGAAGAAGCGCATCGCCGCGCGGTTTGAGGCAGGGGCATCCAGATAGACTTTTGTTCCGCATGGCACTGAACAGAGTGCCGCATCGAAGAGCTGTTCCGCCCTGCTGTTGTCCAATGCCGAGAATGGCCCAAACTGCAGGGCATCTCCGCATGGCTGGATTACCAAAAAACCGGATTCTTTGCCCAGTACCATGCCGCGACCGGCGGTCGCCGCCAGTAAGGCATCACGCCGATCGCCCCAGGCCTGATTATCGATGCCGCTTGCCGAGGAGGTTGTAACACTCCCGTCCGTATGCGCTGTATGCCCGGCATGCCGCTGCCTCCCGGCGCCAGTCCAGCGGAAGATGGTATCGACAGCGGTAAAGCCGTGCTTTTCATAGATGGATTTGCCTGTTTTTGAGGCAGTGAGCCAGATGGTATCTGCCCCCGCATCGCGAAGCGCATCAATTGTCCGGAGAAAAAGTGCCTCGCCAATCCCTTTCCCACGATGTTCTGCACTGACGATAAGGTTGCCGATCCAGCCGCTCCGGTCATGGCGCATGGAAGTGATAAATCCGATACCCGTACCCGATTCACCCCGCACACAGAAACATCCTGCAGGAAATGTTGCCAGGAGGAAATCAAACTCCCACGCTTCGGCCACCCACCCCTCCGTTGCTGCCAGCTCCAGAAAAGTGGCGATGTCATTGATGCGGAATGGCTCGATTATCATGTAGTGGGACAAGCCGCCGCGGCGATCGTCACATTCAGATCCTGGCCGATGAGCCCGATTGCATCTGCCCGGCACTGTTTGCAGTGGGCAAACTGGCCTATTATGCCCTCATTTGCTTTTCTGATCTCGGCCATGCGGGCTTCGCTGGGAGGCTCGATATCAACGAAATCAGCCTGCGGGATGATCGGCATGATGTTCATCACAAAAGCTCCCAACTCCTTCACCTTGGCGGCAATCAGTGGGATCTGCGCGTCGTTGACGCCCGGCACCAGCACCGAATTAACTTTGATCGTCAACCCCAGTTCACCGGCGCGCTTGAGACCTTCAAACTGGTTGGCAATGAGGATTTTGGCACCTTCCACACCGGTGTAGTGTTTGCCGTGATAGATCACATGGCGGTAGATCTGGGCACCGACCTCAGGATCGATGGCATTGATGGTAACGGTCAGACTATGAAGTCCCAATTCGTACAGACGATCAATCGATTCCGGCAATAACAGACCGTTGGTACTCATGCAGAGCATCAGGTCTGGAAATTCCTTCTTTACCAGTGCAAACGTTTCGAAAGTCTCTTCGTTCGCCAGCGGGTCTCCGGGACCGGCGATGCCGATAACCTTGATAATCGGGCCTGCTATCGGACTTGCCATCACCTCGCGGACCCTTATGATTGCCTCTTGCGGAGTCAGCAAACGGCTCGTCACGCCGGGACGGGATTCGTTGGCGCAGTCATGCTTGCGCGTGCAATAGCCGCATTTGATGTTGCATTTGGGAGCTACGGCCAGGTGCATACGGCCGTTTTTGTGATGATTGCCGCCAAAACAAGGGTGTCCCTGAATTTTATTCTTCATCTCGCATGCAGTTGCCATGGGTTTCTCCTTCCGAAATAAAAACGCCCGCAGGAAGGTATCCCACGGGCGTCGTTGCCTGTTACGTCCAATATAGGCACAAGACGTGCCAAATTTCATAAAACCTCATCACAGAGGTGCAAAAAGCGGGGATATCGGCTCTAAAACGGACAAAATAACCCGCCCGGGTGATCCGCCTTCCAACTGCACAGATTCCTGAAAACGGCCTGGATGCCTTAATATTAAGCAGATAACAGGCCGGACTGCACTGGTTCACTATTTGCAACCGCTTGTAAGCGTTTTCTGAGATTAATTCTGTGGCGACGCGTTTTGTGAAAGGCTGTCCATGTTCAACCAGTACAATCTCGATGAAATCCGCAACCGCGCCCGAGCCGCCTTTATCGGCATGGCAATCGGCGATGCACTGGGCGCCACGCTCGAATTCATGACAGCAACAGAAATTGCCGCAAAATACGGCACATTCCGGGACATTACCGGCGGTGGCTGGCTGCGGTTGAAATCGGGGCAGGTGACGGATGACACCGAGATGGCACTCTGTATTGCCCGGGCCATTGTAAAAAACCAGGCGTGGTCAACCGAGGCGGTTGCCGACAATTTTGCCACCTGGCTTAAATCACGACCGGTCGATTGCGGCGATACCTGCCGGAAAGGAATCCGGGCCTATATGCTCAAAGGCCAGCTCGAATCCCCGCCCAACGAATGGGACGCGGGAAACGGAGCGGCCATGCGCATCCTGCCGGCCGCACTTTTTTCGCTTCCTGATGAAGAGTTGCTCAAGAAATACGTGATTGAGCAAGCCCACATCACTCATAACAATCCGGTATCTGATGCCGCCTGCCTGTGCCTGGGACAGCTTCTCCACATGACTATCTGCGGGGCCGGCAAAAACCGGGTGCGACGCCATGTTGACGGGCTGGTAACCAGGTTCCCCACCTTTAATTTTGAACCATACCGCGGTCTTGCCACCGGTTATATCGTGGATACCATGCAGACCGTGTTTCACTGGTTTTTTCTCGGGAACAGTTTTGAGGAATGCCTGGTCGGAACGGTCAACCAGGGGGGTGATGCCGATACAACCGGCGCAATCTGCGGGATGCTTGCGGGGGCGTATTATGGGATGGAAGCGATACCAAGGCGCTGGATAAAGAAGATGGACAGCACGGTTATTGCCGAAATTGAAATCATGGTTGAACGCCTGGTGGCGGCAAGTCCGGCAGGGAGCATGATATAGGGCGCGCGGCTACTCTTTCAAAATCGCGGCCGCAACCTGCAGCAGCGTTTTGCGTTTATCCATCGCCGTCTTCTGCATAACTCTATAGGCTTCAGCTTCGGACACGCGGTTCTTTTCCATCAGGAGCCCTTTGGCCTTTTCAATTATCTTGCGATTTTCAATAAGCTCGCGCAGGTCATCTATTTTCTCTTTGAGAGACTCAACCTCTTCGACATGCTGCAGAGCAAGTTCAATGGCAGGCAGCAGATCCTGCTGCCGAAGCGGTTTGGTTAAAAAAGCGGCAATTCCGCCTGCCGATGCCCGTTTTACAGTCGCGCTGTCGCACGCACTTGTCAGCAGCATGATCGGGATTTTCAACTTTTTTCTGATCTCGATTGCAGCGGTTATCCCGTCCAGACCGGGCATGGAAACATCCAGAATCGCCATGTCCGGAAAGCACCCCAATGCCAACTCCACGGCTTTGGTACCGTCGCCGCATTCAAGTATTTCATCGAACCCCAGATCGGCCAGCATGCTCTTCAAACTCATTCTAATAAGCGGTTCGTCATCACAAATCAGTATAGATTTTCCCATGGGTGTTTCCCTCCGTACCGGTGAATTAGCATGAGGCGTGCCACTTGGAAAGAAAAGCTGTTCAGAGAGGCAACATAAATGGTTGAGTTGTGTAGCAGGGAGTATTTTATGCCGGCTCTTCCGAGCGGTCGTTGATGAGCGGAGTTATGACAACCTTTATTTTCCCTTTGCCCCAGAGCCCGATCTTCTTTGCGGCAGCACGGGAAAGATCGATAAAGTGGAATGCTTTTCGGGCGCAGCGGTCATTGATGGTGACATGGACTTCTTTTTTGTTAACCGGATTGACGACCCGCACCACCGTGCCGAGCGGCAGACTTTCATGGGCGGCGGTCAGTTTATCCGGATTGTAGCGATGTCCCGATGTCGTACGACGGCCTTCAAAGCGGTGGGCATAGTATGACGCAAACCCTTCGACAGACTCAAATGAAGTGCTTTTGAGGGAGCGCTCTTCCTGATTGACCGGCGCCGACGGGGAAAGTTCATTCAACAGGGACTGATCGCTGAGGGAAAGGCCATCCGCATAACCATTCGACGAAACCATCAGAACGGAGAAGACGCAGATGGAGAGGACGAGAT
>JABBNX010000056.1 GCA_019352135.1 Pseudomonadota bacterium | reverse complement strand
GAAATTTCCCGCCATGCCCACAGCCCCTGCACGGCTGAACATATTGATTGCATACGGCCACTCTATGACCTTCAGGAAATCAGAACCACATCGGGTCGAATCGGAGAAATTCGCGCCCTTGATCGATCCGGCATTTCGCTTGCTTTCGGGCATTTTGAGGATATCCGCCCCTCTCTTGAGCTTTTGCGACCGGTCGGAGCGGTACTGGCACCTTTCGAACTGCTCCAGTTTATTCCGGTGTTGCGGCTGTATGCCGACCTTGCCCGCCAATGTGCGTACCGTGACGACATTACCCTGCTGAAAACAATTGAGCCGCAGTTGCGGAGCTTTCCCGACATTCTTGAACCGCTCGTTGCTTCTATTGATAGCGATGGCAGTATCTTGGATTCCGCTTCAACGCTGCTCAGGGAGACTCGCCGCGCCAAACGGGGTCTGGCGGGACGAATCCGCAAAAAAATTGAGGAGATTATCCGGGACAGCGGTATTGAGAAGTTTCTGCAGGACGATTTTATTACGCAACGTTCCGGGCGCTGGGTCATTCCGGTACGCATGGACTCCAAGGGGATGGTCAAAGGGGTCGTGCACGATGTTTCCTCTTCAGGTGAAACCGCTTTCATGGAACCGTTGGAGATTATTCCCTTCGTCAATGAGCTGGAAAATCTGACTGCGGAAGAGAGGGCAGAAGAAATCCGTATTCTGCGCCAGCTCTCAGGCTGGATACGCGAAGATGCAGACGGAATAGCCGCTTGCTTTAATACGTTGCTGGAACTGGATCGGCTGAACAGTATGGCACGTTTTGCGACCGAATTTGATCTGGAGCCGGCCAGGATTAATGAGGAGGGTGAACTGCGCCTCGTGGAGGCCCGCCACCCGTTGCTGCTCATGATGCAGAAACGGGGAATACTTGGAAGTGTCGAGCCGCTCGGGTTAGAGCTGGGTGGATCTGCTCCGGGCTCCGCTTCCGTGATGGTTATTACCGGCCCTAACGCCGGCGGCAAAACCATCGCCCTCAAGACAGCCGGAATGCTGGCTCTCATGGCGCTTTCCGGTCTGCCGGTGCCTGCCGGACCGCGCTCAACCTTTCCGCTGCTCGATGCGCTTCTGGTTGATATCGGTGATGAACAGTCCATCGAACAGAGCCATTCCACCTTTTCGGCCCATGCGGCCCGGATCACCGCCATACTCCGCCAGAGCGGCGTTTCCACACTGGTGCTGCTGGACGAACTTGGGGCCGGCACCGAACCGCTACAGGGGGCGGCAATCGCCTGTGGCGTTTTGCATGAACTCCAGCAGCAAGGGAGCATGGTGATTGCAACGACACACCTGAGCGATATCATCGGTTTTGTCCATCAAACTCCCGGCATGATCAATGCCGGGATGGCGTTTGACGATGCCAACTTCACGCCGCTCTACCGGCTTATCGTCGGCGAGCCGGGACAGTCGCATGCCGTGGAGATAGCGCGCCGTTTCGGGATGCCGGAGGGGGTGATCGCCTTTGCCCGCCGGATGCTCGGCAATGCCGGCAGCGAATTTGCGGGGCTGTTAACCGAGTTGCGTCAGAGACGGAATGAGTATGAAAAACTTCGCACCGCTCTCCTCGCGCAGGAACGTTCTCTCGACCAGCGGAGTGCAGAACTTGATGCGCGGGCTGATGAGGTGCGCCTTATCCGTAAAGAGGCTGCCGAAAAAGGGTGGAATGATGCCAAAGAATTGATCTCCGCGACGCGACGACGTACTAACGCACTCTTGGAGGAGTTGAAACATGAAAAACGGAGTGAGATCGTCGAAGAGCTGCGTCAGGCCGAGACGGCGTTGATTGCGCAGCTGAAGCCGCAGGCCGCATCGCCGGAACTGGTGCCGCTGACATCGGTTACGCAGGGTGACGCTGTTCATATCGGCTCTCTGGGGTACGACGGTGTTGTGCTGTCACTGGATGGCCGCCATGCCAAGGCGCGGGTGAGGGCCGGGCGGATGGAGCTGGACGTGCTATTGACGGATCTGTTCAAAGCCCGGAGCGCTGCGGGACGAAGCGCAAAAAAGGGCTCCGCCGCTTCCTGGAAGGTGGATATTGTTGAGAGCGAACAGCGAGAGTTGAAGGTGATCGGGCTGCGGGTGGACGAGGCGTTGGCAGAGCTGGAACCGTTTATCAACCACGCTGCAGCAGCCGGCCTGCGTGAAGTACGGGTCATCCACGGAATCGGCAGTGGCCGGCTGCGGGACGCCGTACGGGGAGAGCTTGAGCGGCATCCGCTGGTCGATGGTTATCGGTCGGGCGAACCGCACGAAGGCCGGGATGGTGCCACAATAGTTGCGTTGAGGTCTTAATATATGCGGACAATGTGTATCCAACGAAAATGATGCGCTGCCTATGTTTGCTATTGTATCTGTGGACTTATACTCGTTGCCTTTGGACAATATTGGTGTTAATTTATTTCGGTTGAGTCTCGAACTCTCGGGTTATTGCCCGATGTTTCCGGTTCAATCCACGCACAAATCGGTTGCCAGCCAACCATTGCTGCTCACACGTACACACAATTTCTGATAGACGGGTGATCCACTGTGAACGAACGGGCTTTACGTGACAGGGAACAACAGCTCCAGGCGGTTCTTGATATATCCCAGGCCGGGATATTCATGACGAATGCCAACAGATGGACCATTTCATATGCCAACAACCGGATGGCAGAATTGTTTGGCTGTACCCTTCCTGACCTTAACGGCTCCGCTTTTATTGATTATGTCCATCCTGCCGAAATCGAAAGTGCCAAGCTCAATATGCACATGATGGTCACGGGAGAAGCCGATCAGATCAAGGTAGAGCGCCGGTTTATCCGCAGGGATGGAAGTGAATTCCGGGGGGCATTTACTGCACGGTCTCTTGTAAAGGGAGATGGCACTCTTCAGGGTGTCATGGTATCCATTTATGACAATACGGAACTCCGGAAAACGGAACAGACACTGAGCATTGTTGAAAACAACTATTGGGAAATATTCAATGCTACAAATGACGCGGTGTTCGTGCATGATGGGTATACCGGCGCTATAGTCGAGGCGAATAAGGCGGTTGAGAAACTGTACGGATACTCCCGCGAAGAAATCTTCATCATGAACGTGCATGATTTCAGCTCCGGTGAACCTCCCTATTCATTGGATGAGGCGATCAGCTGGATCAGGAAGGCTTCGGAAGTGGGCCCACAGTCGTATGAATGGCTCGGCAAGAAGAGCAGCGGAGAGCTGTTCTGGGCAGAAGTGTCGCTGACTTCGTCACATATAGGCGGAGAGGGACGTGTTCTGTCGGTTATCAGAGACATTAGCGACCGCAAGGAAATTGAGAGAAAACTCCAGTATCTCAGCTCTCACGACTCCTTGACCGGATTGTACAACCGATCATTCTTTGAGACAGAGTTTGAGCGCCGTGCAAAAGGGAGAAAGTACCCGGTCAGTGTAATCGTTGCAGACCTTGACGGTCTCAAGACGGTGAATGATACCCATGGTCATGAGGCTGGTGATGCGTTGATTAAATCGGCAGCAAAAATCCTGTGCTGTGTGTTCAGGTCTGAAGATTGTGTGGCGCGTGTCGGTGGCGATGAATTTGTTGTGTTACTCCCAGAGTCGGATGAAAAAATTGCCTTTGCGTTGCAAGGCCGCATCCGCGAAGCAGAACAGCGTCTGAACAGTGAAAGCGGAGTGGTTCAGGTGCGGCTTTCCCTGGGAAGTGCAACAGCGTATCTGCCCAGCGAGATGAAAGATCTTATAAATAAGGCTGATATGCGGATGTATGAAGATAAATCCACCTATAAACAGAGTGGCAACCTGCTGAGTTCCTACAGCTCCCCGGCAGACCATCAATTGGACGAAACAGTTTCCCTGTCAGAGAATCCTTAACCTGAGTTTTACCAAATCACTGAGCACTACGTTACGAAGAAAACCTGTGGAATGTACAAAAAAACCTGGGCCGCACGTATTTTTATTTTAACTCCCACGCCGTCAACTCTGCAACCGTATGCTGAAACTTTCTTCTCGTTTCGCGGATTACAAACGGAACATCCCGGGGATTGCCAACCAGTGTAAAGCGCTCCGCTAAAGCTGCTTTTAATCCATCAAGTGACCAGACCGCTTCACCTGCTTCCCGGTATCCCCCAAGCCACTCTTCTTTTTTCGTGTACTCTTCCAGCCAGGTATATGGCGAGGTCAGCACGAGGAGGCCGCCTGGATTCATTCGTTCGTGGATTGAAGCCAGAAATGTGCGAGGAGAATAGAGCCGGTCGATCAGGTTTGCGGCCAGAATCAGGTCATAACCGCTGAATTTTTCCGGCAGGTTGCAGGCGTCGCCCTGGAAAAATTGTACCCGGTCGCGCACGGTATCCAGCCCCAGCTCCGTAAGGGTTGTTTCATGAAACGAGACGATTTCGCCTTCTTCCGGCAGTGCATAGCGGAGATACCCCTCTTCCTGCATCCGGGCAGCGAGGCGGAAGAAGCGGGTGGAAAAGTCCAGTCCGGTCACTTGCTTGAACCCTCCCTGTGCCAGCTCAAATGATGACCTCCCCAAGGCACATCCAAGGTCAAGGGCATGCCCTCTCGTGCGCCCCTGCATCAGTTCCAGGCAGATGACGGCACAGGTCTTTGGAAAATTGGCCACGCCATAATGGTCCGGTCCGTAGTGGGCGTCGCAGTACTGGGCCGTCAGGGCGTCGCTTTCGTACTGGTCGTCGTGGATGACGATTGGCACGGCGCTTTCCACGTAGCGGAACCCGGCGTGCTGGAAAAAGTGCCGCCGGAAGGCGTAGCGGGAATCCCGCGTGGCTTCATTGCCGGTGGAGATCCAGGAACCACCCTTGATGAGGTTGTGGAGGGTGTCGAAGGTCGGGGTCGAGAAGTCGTCGTACCAGGGATGGATCTCAAAACCGTGGAACGGGTAAATCGGGGTTTCGGTCCACTGCCAGACGTTACCGAGCACGTCGAAGAAGTCGCCGGTTTTGAAACGGTCGACCGGACAGGAGGAAGCCCAGTATTCGTGGTTGATGTTGCCGGGAGCTTTGTCCCACCAGGGCTGATCCGGGATGGCGCAGATGTCTCGTAACCGGTTCCACTCGTCTTCGCTCGGCAGGCGGATCGGAAAACCTGTTTTTGCCGACTTCCAGTTGCAGAATGCCTTGGCTTCAAGGTAGTTCACTTCCACCGGCCAGTTCCAAGGGAGGGCGATTTCGCTGGCCATAGTACGCAGCTTCCATCCGCTACCGGCCTTGATCCAGAAGAGCGGATATTCCGCCTGTTTGAACTCGCGCCAGTGCCACCCCTCCTCGGTCCACCACTTCTGTTCGCGATAGCCGTCCGCCTCGACAAACTCCAGGAATTCCCGGTTGGAGGTGAGGTACTGTGCCGCCTTGAAACCCGATACTTCGGCGGTGTGCATTCCATACTCGTTATCCCAACCGTAGAGCGGGTGATCCTTTGATTTGCCAAGAGTGACACTGCCTCCGGCAACAGGAAGAAGCCGGTTTGTGGGGGGCTCGCCCGTGTCGGTACAGATATCCCACAAAGGGAGCTGCTGTACCTGGTCGATGGGAAGCTGGCGGATCAGCACTGACGAAGTTTCCAGATGGATGCGCTGGTGCTCGATTCCCATCATAATTCCCCAGAACGGGTTCTCCCACGTGATGGGGAGATTGAGCGGCAGCCGCCGGATCAGTCCGTCAATCAAAGAACGTACCTGGTCGCGGTACTCCTTCACCTGGTGGCGTGTGGGCCAGTCGTAATGGGCTTCATTCAGGTCGTCCCAAGACATCTCGTCCACCCCCACGGCAAACAGGGACTCCAATTGAGGGTTGATGCGTTCGTCGATGACCCGGGCAATGGTCAGCTTGTTGATATAGAACGTAGCGGTGTGGCCGAAGTAAAAAATCAGCGGGTGGCGCAGTCGGTCGGCCCGCAGGTAAAACGTATCGTCGTAGCGAAGGGTCTCGTAGAGTTTTTCGTCAATATCGAAGGTGGCGTGGAAATACTCCAGAATTTCGGCCCGCTTCAGTTCCGGGTCCCCCTCGGTAAGGATTGGAGTGTGTGTGTGGCGCAGATTCATGACGTGTCTCCTGTGTGCACGGTTTATGCGGTGCGGTATGACTGTCGTAGGAATAATAGTACCATATAATGCGAGACGTACCGTTTTCATTTTGAGTTAGCCAACTGACAAATAAGAACTGAAATCAAAGCTACCTTTGACTGTCAACCGTAATCCACTACCCTGAATTACAGGATTCTTTGACTTGAACACTGTCTTGAGCTAGATTGTCAAATTCTTAGAGCCTGTGGTTATATGAATGTCCGAAGCTTTTCGGCTATTTAACCCTGAGAAATAGAATAAGTGCGTTAACGAAGTCATTTTTTGCCTGAAAAGGGCAGAAAATGCCAAATTGATATACCGAAGCCATGTATCAATGAACAACAAAAAATCGCCGACTGTCTTTCTGTTTTCGACGCCAAAATTGACGCGGTGGCTGGTCAGATAGAGAAGATGAAACAGTTCAAGAAAGGACTCTTGCAGCAGATGTTTGTCTGAAAGGATGAAACCATGACCGAAGATATCCGTTGGATACAACGCCTGGACAACTGGACGAAAGCCCTCAATCAGCTTACCAGATTCATGGATCGTGACGATTTAAACGAACTGGAAGAACAGGGACTGATCCAGTGTTTTGAATACAACCATGAGCTGGCCTGGAAAACCCAGAAGGATTTCCTGGAAGCGCAAGGGGTTACCGACCTGTTTGGCTCCAAGAATGTCGCAAAGCAGGCATTTTCCAGCGGCCTGATCGACGATGGCAAGGTCTGGATGGATATGATCGAAAGCCGCAATCTTACCTCCCACACCTACAACGAGGACACCACGCAGAAGATCGTCGCGGACATTGTTGACCGCTACTACGCCGCTTTTTGTGTACTTCATCAAAAACTTACCGAGCTTGCACGGAAAGAGCAAAATGACGGCCAATGAAGCGCAATTCGGCTTAACAACGGAAGTTGTTAAGCGTATTCGCGCCGCCCTGGCCGGATTCGAGCAGATTAGGACCGCCACGCTCTACGGCTCCCGCGCCAAGGGGAACTACAAGCCCGGCTCCGATATCGATCTGACCCTGACCACCGAGGGCGAACTGCAGAATTCGTTTTTAAACCGGGTCGCCATTGCTCTGGACGATCTTGATCTTCCCTATTCGTTCGACATTTCCCTGCTCCAGCAAATCAACAACCTGAAACTGGTTGACCATATCCAGCGCGTCGGTGTTGAATTCTACAACGCCGAAACGTTTGCCGACGAGAAGCGGCGTCGGGATGACGCGCGGCGCTACGCCGAACAGTCCTATCAATCGGAAGCCCAGTTGGAACAAAACCTGATTCGCCGTCTGAACGGTCTTGGCTACGAATCCGTTGCTATCAGCAACGCCAGCGATTTGCGCGCCAACCTGAAACGCCAACTGGAAAAACATAACGAAGTAACACTTACCACCGCCGAGTTCGCCAGGGTGTTCAACCACATGGACAAGGGCAACGTCTTCGAGCGAGCCAAAATACTCCGCGACCGGATGCACCTTATGCGGGACGACGGTTCGTCCCTCTACCTGCAATTCCTCAACTGCGACGAGTGGTGCCAGAATCAGTTCCAAGTGACCAACCAGATTACAGTGGCAGGGAGCTACAAAAACCGCTATGACGTGACCCTGCTGATCAACGGTTTGCCGCTGGTGCAGATTGAGCTGAAGCGGCGCGGCATGGAGCTGAAAGAGGCGTTCAACCAGGTCAACCGCTATCAGCGGCACTCCTATTGGGCGGAAAGCGGCTTGTTCCAGTATGTGCAGCTTTTTGTCATCTCAAACGGCGTGAATACCAAGTATTACGCCAACAACCGCGATCAGGATTTCAAGCAGACCTTTTACTGGGCGGACCGCGACAACAACCCGTTCACCCAGCTGGACGCCTTCGCTGACCTGTTCCTTGAGAAATGTCATGTTTCCAAGATGATCTGCAAATATATCGTCCTGCACGAATCGGACAAGGTGCTGATGGTGCTGCGCCCCTATCAGTATCATGCCGTTGAAGCGATTGTCGAGCGGGTGAAGAACGGCCGCAAAAACGGCTACATCTGGCATACCACCGGTTCAGGAAAGACGCTCACCAGCTTCAAGGCCGCACAGGTTCTTGTCTCCCTCCCCAAGGTACACAAGGTTGTTTTTGTGGTTGATCGAGCCGACCTCGACTATCAGACCACCCGAGAGTTTAACTTTTTCCGGGATGGGAGCGTCGATGGCACGAACAATACCCGGTCACTGGTAGAGCAGTTGGAAGGTGATCACCGGCTGATTGTTACCACCATCCAGAAGCTGAACAACGCCATCTGCCACAAACACTATTCGCCGCGAATCGAGGCACTGCGAAACGAACGGGTGGTCTTTATCTTTGACGAATGTCACCGTTCCCAGTTCGGGCAGATCCATAAAAACATCACCGGCTTTTTCACAAAGGCTCAACTGTTCGGCTTCACCGGCACGCCAATTTTTGCCGAAAATGCAGTTGGCAACCAGCTCGGCAAACGAACCACCAAAGACCTGTTCTATGAGTGCCTGCACCGGTACGTGATCACCAACGCCATCAGCGATGAAAATGTCCTGCGCTTCTCGGTTGAATACTGGGGCAAGCTGAAACGGAACGACGACACTCTTGTGGATGAGCAAGTAGCTTCCATCGACGTCAAGGAGTTCTTTGAAAGCCCGAAACGGATCGAAAAAGTGGTCGATTGGATCATTGCAAATCATAATCGAAAGACTCACAACAAGGCCTTTTCCGCCATACTCTGCGTGAGCAATGTCGATGCCCTCATTGCCTATTACGAAACCTTCAAGCGCAAAAAACTGGCGGGTGAGCATGAACTGCGTGTGGTGACGGTATTCACCTATGCCGCCAATGAGGATGATGCCGACGCCGACGGTTTGATCGGCGACCCGCTCCTCGATATTGGCGCCGATACGCCGATCAACAAACATAGTCGCGACAAGTTGGAAGAGTTCATTGCCGACTATAACAGCATGTATCAGACCAGCTTTTCCGTAAAAGACAGCCAGAGCTTTTACCGTTACTATAACGATGTCGCCAAGCGGATGAAGGAGCGCGACAAGAAGAGCTTTCAGGACAAGGATCGGGCCGACATCCTGCTGGTGGTAAACATGTTCCTGACCGGCTTTGACGTGAAGAAGGTCAACACACTGTATGTCGATAAGAATCTCAAGTATCACGGCCTGATCCAGGCATATTCCCGTACCAACCGGATACTGGGCGAGCTGAAATCACAGGGGAACATCGTCTGTTTCCGCAACCTCAAGCAAAATACTGATGACGCTATCGCACTGTTCTCCAACCCGGAAGCCAAGGAAATCATCTTTATCGAACCCTATGAACGGCATGTCGAGTTGTTCAACGAAGGGGTGATTAAAGTGATGGTGGTTGCGTCCACGCCGGACGCGGTATCGGAACTGATCAGTGAGAAAGATCTGCTGGCATTCGTCAGGGCCTTCCGCCAGCTGATGCGCTTGCTCAACATCCTGAAAACCTTTACGGAGTTCAATTTTGCCGATCTGGATATGGATGCCCAGACTTTTGAGGATTACAAAAGCAAATACCTGGATATTTATGATCGCATGCGCAGCCAGAAGGAAGAGGAGAGCGCGTCCATTATCGAGGAGGTTGATTTCGAGCTGGAGCTGATCCAGCGCGATGAAATCAACGTGGCCTATATTCTTGAGCTACTGGCAAAACTGCAACAACAGGAGCAGAGTTCTGATGCCAGGGAGCGCAAAAAAGGGGAGCAACAGCGAACCGCTATCTTTGATTTATTGAGCAAGGAAGGCGGGTTACGCAGTAAACGGGAACTGATCGAAAAGTTTATCAATGATTACATGCCGCGCCTCTCCGCAGAGCAGAATATCAAGGAAGTATTCAGCGAGTTCTGGACAGAAGAGAAGATTGAGGCGATCAAGGAGTTATGCATAACAGAAGGAATGGATCAGGAAGCCGTTTTGCATATGCTCGACACCTATCAGTTTACCGGCAAGGAGCCGCTCCGCGAAACCGTATTTGCCGCGCTCGATAACAAACCCAAGCTGCTGGAACGCAAAAATGTCTTTGAACGGATCGTTGACAAGCTGCTTTCGATTGTCAGGACATTTGATGATGGCATGGGAGACGTCTGATATAAATCTACCCAAAACGAAACCGTTCAATCAGCTGAATCATGTATTATACTCTCTGTCATTCCTTCATCTTTAACAACGTATCCAACTTATTCCCCTGTGACAACTATCTGAAAAATTTGCACAAACGGAGGATGTACCCGCATGAATCAGAGCATCTCTGCAGCCTTATCCGAACGCATCCTGGTTATTGACGGCGCCATGGGCACCCAGCTCCAGGCTCGTAACCTGACCGCCGAAGATTTCGGCGGCGCTGAATATGAAGGATGCAACGAATATCTGACTCTGACCCGCCCGGATGTGATTGAGGATGTCCACCGCGCCTATCTGGCCGCCGGGGCTGATATCATTGAGTCCAATTCCTTTGGCTCAACCGACATCGTCCTGGCGGAGTATGGCCTGCAGGATCAGGTCTTCGAGCTAAACCGGCAGGCCGCACTGATCGCCCGCCGGGCCTGCGATGCGTTTGCAACTCCCGATAAACCGCGCTGGGTGGCCGGTTCGATGGGACCGACCACCCGGACCATATCCGTTACCGGTGGCGTTGCCTTTGACCAGCTGGTGCAGGCGTTCCGGGGGCAGGCGTTGGGACTGCTGGCGGGTGGGGTTGACCTGCTGCTGCTGGAAACGGCGCAGGATACGCTGAACCTGAAAGCCGCCGCCGAGGGAATCCGGCTGGCGTTTGAAGAGTCGGGACAGCGGGTGCCGCTGATGATTTCCGGCACGATCGAAGCGACCGGCACCATGCTGGCCGGGCAGGGGGTGGAAGCGCTGTACACCAGTCTGGCTCATCTGGAGGATAGCCTTGGACTGATCAGTATCGGCCTGAACTGCGCCACCGGCCCGGAGTTCATGACCGATCATCTGCGCACGCTGTCGGAGTTGGCCTGCTGCCATGTCTCGGTGTACCCGAACGCCGGCCTGCCGGACGAGAACGGCACCTATGCCGAATCGCCCGCATCGCTGGCGGCCAAGCTGTCGCGCTTTGTGGATGAAGGGTGGCTCAATATCGTTGGTGGTTGCTGCGGTACGACGCCGGCGCACATCGCCGCCATCGCTGACATGGTATCCGGCAAGGCGCCGCGGCGTCCCTCCGCGGTTCATCGCCGGGTCGTTTCCGGGATCGAGGCGCTGACGGTGGAGGAAGATGCCCGCCCGCTGCTGGTGGGGGAGCGCACCAACGTCATCGGCTCGCGCAAGTTCAAGAACATGATTGTGGCCGAGCGCTTTGAAGAAGGGGCGGAAATTGCCCGCGATCAAGTCAGAGGGGGTGCCCAGGTGATCGATGTCTGTGTTGCCAACCCGGACCGGGACGAGGCTGCCGATATGACCCGGCTGCTGGAGTTCGTGCCGCGCAAGGTACGGGCGCCGATCATGATCGATTCCACCGACCCGCAGGTGACGGAGCTGGCGCTCCAGCGGCTGCAGGGGAAATGCCTGATCAATTCAATCAACCTGGAGGATGGCGAAGGAAAGTTTGCCCAGGTTTCGGCGCTGCTGCACCGGTATGGCGGCGCGGTGGTGGTCGGGTGCATCGACGAAGATCCGCAGCATGGCATGGCGGTGACCCGGGAACGCAAGCTGGCGGTGGCGCAGCGCTCCTACGATCTGCTGGTCAACACGTACCGTCTCCGTCCGGAAGACTTGATCTTTGACCCGCTCGTCTTCCCGGTGGGGAGCGGCGATGCCGCTTACGTTGGCTCAGCGGTGGAAACTATCGAAGGGGTGCGGCTGATCACGCAGGAGTTCCCACGCTGCAGCACGATCCTGGGGATTTCCAACGTTTCGTTCGGCCTCCCCCAGGCGGGGCGGGAGGTGCTGAATGCGGTGTTTATCTACCACTGCGTCAAGGCCGGTTTGACCTACGCCATCGTCAACACCGAAAAGCTGGAACGCTATGCCTCCATTCCTCCGGAGGAGCTCAGGCTGGCGGAAGACCTGATTTTCTGGCGCGGCGACGACCCGGTGGCCGCCTTTGCCGCCGCCTTCCGCGACAAGCAGCAGGCCGTACACGCCCCGGCAGCGGATCTGCCGCTGGAAGAGCGCCTGTCACGCTACATCGTCGAGGGAATCAAGAATGGCCTGGTCGATGATCTGGACGGGGTGCTGGCGCGGGGTGACAGGCCACTCGACATCATCAACGGGCCGTTGATGAGCGGTATGGCCGAGGTGGGGCGGCTGTTCAACGACAACCAGCTGATCGTAGCCGAGGTGCTGCAGTCAGCCGAAGCGATGAAGGCTGCCGTGGCCCATCTGCAGCCGTATCTGAAAAAAGGTGAAAGCTCCAGCAAGGGAAAGATGCTGCTGGCCACGGTCAAGGGGGATGTGCACGATATCGGCAAAAACCTGGTGGAGATCATTCTGTCCAACAACGGTTTCCAGGTGGTCAACCTGGGGATCAAGGTCGGTCCGGAGGCGCTGATCGAAGCGGCGCGGCGCGAACAGCCTGATTTCATCGGCCTGTCGGGGCTGCTGGTCAAAAGCGCCTTGCAGATGGAAACCACGGCGGCCGACCTGAAAGCCGCCGGTATAATCGTGCCGCTGATGGTGGGTGGCGCGGCGCTGTCGCGCAATTTTGCCGATAACCGCATCGCCCCGGCCTACGGCGCGCCGGTGCTCTACGCCAAGGACGCCATGGCCGGGCTGGAACTTGCGAACCGGCTGTTTGAACCCGCGGAGCGGGAGCTGTTGCTAGCGGAGACCGCCCTGCGGCAGCAGGAAACGCCTGCCGGAAAACCGATTACTCCTGCAGTTGTCCCGGCAACGAACGGCAGTTCGTTGCTGAACTATGCCCAGCCGGTTCTGGTGCCGCCCGATTTCGAACCGCACATCCTGCGCGACATTCCGCTCAAGCAGGTTATTCCGTTTTTGAACCGCCAGATGCTCTACACGAAACATTTGGGTTTGACCGGCTCGGTGGATAAACTGCTGGCAGCGGGTGACGACAAGGCGGTCAAGCTGCACGCCACCGTGGAAGAGATGCTGGCACGGGTCGAACGGGAGGGACTGATCCAGCCGCAGGCGCTCTACCGCTTCTATCCGGCCAATAGTGACGGCAATGATCTGATCCTGTTCGATTCCGCTCATTCAAAGCAGGTATCCATGCGCATCAGCTTCCCACGTCAGGCCGCGGGGGAACGGCTCTGCGTGGCAGATTTCGTCCGCCCTGCTTCTGGCGGTGTGCGGGACAACATGGCCCTGTTCGTGGTGACCTGCGGCCGGGGAGTGCTGGAAAAAGCTGAAGCGATGAAGGAAGCGGGAGATTATCTGAATTCGCACCTGCTGCAGGCGCTGGCGCTGGAACTGGCCGAGGCAACCGCCGAGTTCCTCCACAAGCGGATCCGCACGTCGTGGGGGATCGTCGATGATCCCGCCCTGACCATGAAACAGCTGTTAAGCGCTGACTACCACGGTATCCGTGTTTCCTTCGGCTACCCGGCCTGTCCGGAACTGGCCGATCAGCAGAAGCTGTTCCGGTTGCTGGAGCCGGAGGTTATCGGCGTCCACTTGACCGATGGTGACATGATGGACCCGGAGGCCAGCGTTTCGGCACTGGTGTTCCACCACCCGCAGGGGCGCTATTTTGACGTGTCCCGCTGAGGGTGTGGAAGAGGAAATAGGGGACGGTGCCCCAGCGGTCGTGATGGTGGTATGACTTTTTTGCCGCAGGGAGTTCAGGAAAGGCAGGTGTAAGTCAGCGGTTTCTGCGCGATGAGTTCGGTTAGTTTTAACAACAGCAGTTCATCCTCTACCTGCAGGGTCGTTTCGATAAACGTGTGCTCACGCCGGGATAGTGCCAGCCTGCCGCAGAGAACGCCGAACTCTGCAACGTCATTCATGCGCCCCAATATAGTCTGGTACTCCTTGAGCAGATCCAGTATCGAACTGCAATCACATTCCAGCACCGGCGCGGCGATTTCGAAGAAGTAGCGCCATTTTTTGATGGCTATCCGGAGAACGTGGCGAGGTTCACGATGCTCACGGGATGTTGCAACAGGGAGGAGCTCCTGTATCGGTTGATACAGCTTGATGCAGGTGTCGGAGAAATAGGTCGGCAGAGAAAATGTTTTGCCGGCCGCACTATGGTCTTCTTCCAGCATGGTCGTCGCTTTTCGTACCATCCGGTTGAGACGATGATGGTCAAAATCCTTGAGAGCCTTTTCAATCCGTGCTAGTTCACCGCCGCGCATCTGGGTAAGAATGTAGCGGAGCTGGTATCCTGATACCGATTCAGCCGGGGTATGAAGCCGGAAGAACAGCAGCGCCTCGTCAATGTTGCGCAGCGCGCCCAGCGCCCCTGTCACCTTCCGGATGCTTTTCTTCAGCAGTGCAGCACTCTTTGGCGGTAGCCACGGCTCAAACAGTCCCAGTGCGGCCCGGAATCGGCGCGAAGATACCCGCAGATCGTGGATGGCCTCAATATCGGAGGTTTTCAGCACTTCACGCCGCAATCGCAGCAGCTCCCGCCACTGTTCCAGGAGAGCCTCCCGTGACCGCGTTTCAATTAGCGCCGGTTGCATCGGTCAGACCTTGGCCAGAATCTTCAGCAGGTGCGGCACCATCTGTTTCTTGCGCGACATGACATTCTTCAGCTCGTACAGATGCGGCTCCAGTTGCGGATATTCCATGACATGGGCGATGCGGGTATGCCCCTCCACGAGAAAGAGTGTTGTTTCGGTGGTGATATCGGTCACCATCAGTCCGGCGATAAAGAGATTGTCGCGTCGTTTGATCTTTGCCAATGCGGCCAGCAATTCATCTTTCATACTGTAGAACTCGTCAAAACCGATTATCTCAACCTGCCCGATCCCAATGCTGTATTTTTCATGTGTGAAGAGCTTGAAATCGGCAGCCACGACCCGGTCAACCGACCCGTAATTTTTCAGCGAACTGCTGGCGGCAAAGATGTCGCGGCCGAATTCAGCGGCGACAACTCCGGAGCGCTCTTCCAGCCAGGCGGCCATCTGGTGGTCGATATCGGTGGTGGTGGGTGATTTGAGAATAACCGTATCGGAAAGGATCCCGGCCAGCAGCAGCGCGGCAATCTGCCGGTCCGGTTCGACGTTGCATTCTCGATAGCGCCGGGCCACCAGCGTACAAGTGCTGCCGACCGGCGAGGTGATAAAGGAAATCGGGGCATTTGAATGGGTGTTGCCGAGTTTATGGTGGTCGATGACTTCGGTGATTTCCACCAGATCGGCGCCCGGCACCGCTTGGCCCAATTCGTTGTGATCCATCAGAATCAAACTGTAGGGGAGCGGCGCGAGGAGGGATGACTTGGTTGCAACGCCGGCCAGTGTTCCATCCTCCTCCAGAGCCAGTACCGCCGATACGTTGGTTCCGAGCAGCTTCTGACGCAGGGCGGCAAGCGATTTGTCAACGCCGATTTCGGCAAACTCCTGTTCGGCAAGACACGCCGCAGGTGTGGAGAGCCGTGCCAACCAGGCAGCGGTCGCGGTGTCATGGGGCGTCAGCAATACAGTGACCCCCTGTTTTTGGGCCAGATCAAGCAGGTCTTTGTCCAGGGGATGTCCGCCGGTTATTACCAGTATCCGTACGCCGCGTTCAATGGCGGCCAGCTGGATCGTACGGCGATTGCCGGTCATAATCAGCAGCTCTCGCGGGTCATAGCCATCTATTCTGCTGCTGAATGATTCCTCAAGCATTGCTCCAATAAACAGGTTCAGGGTAAACGTGGTATTGTCCCCGGTACCGGTTTCAATATGTGCTGCGAGGGTTCTGGCCAGGCTTGGCAAGGTGACCGTAACCTGGCGGATTTTGTCCTGGCAGGGGAGGAGATAGCTTTCCGACAACCGCAACAGCGAGATCATGCCGCACGGCCTGTTTTCGCCATCGACCACCGGCAGCACCCGGACGCCACTCTTGTTGAACAACTCAAGAGCTTCGTAGGCTGAAGCCTGGCGATCAACCGTTACCGGTTGCCGCTTCAGGGTGTCGCGCACTTTGGGATGGACATCCGCCAGATAAAGCGGATCCGGAATTTCGAGGCGATCGAGAATATAACGGGTCTGGGGGTTGGGCGCCCCAGCCATGGCAGCGATGACGCTGGTGTCTCCCAGGCGCTGCTTCAGTGCGGCGTACCCGATTGCGGAGGCGATAGAATCGGTATCCGGATTGCGGTGGCCGATAACATAGGTGGTTGTGATCATGGGGGTCTCACTCTGATGTGAATTGATACGGCTAGTTTTTCCAATCTCTGCTGCGGGCAGCCGCCTGATGGCTTTCCACCTCTCCGAGAATTTCCATGTACGTTGTGTATCGCTCTGCCGGGATGCGCTCCTGTTCGACAAGCGTAAGTACGGCACAGCCCGGTTCGGTACGGTGGCGGCAGTTGCGGAACTTACAGGGTACGTCCCGGTGAGCCTCAAAGCCGGGGAAATATTCGGCCAGCTCTTCAACGGTAATATCAACGAGGCCGAAATCGCGGAAACCGGGGGTGTCCACCAGCTCTCCTCCTCCGGAAAGCGCATGCAACGTCGAAACGGTCGTGGTATGTCGCCCCATGCTTTTGTAGAGGCTGACGCTGCCGACTTTAAGGTCTATATCCGGGCAGAGTGCGTTCAACAGGGAACTTTTGCCGACTCCGGTCGTGCCGACAAAGGCGCCGCGCCGCCCTTCGCTCAGAAATTCTTCCAAAGGGGCAAGGCCACTGCGCTCGGCGGCACTGATTGGAAATATTGGAACAGAGCCGCCATATACCCTGCTCAGTTCATCCAGCATTTCTGCCGTTCCTGCAAGGTCACATTTATTAACCACCAGAAATGGCTGCAATTGGGCTGACCGCGCGGCAACAATTGCCCGGTCAATAAACCCACCTGGTGACAGCGGCGCGACAACTATTCCAAGAACGTCCAGGTTTGCCGCCACCAGGTGGATGCCGTTCCTGGCATCACGCCGCTGCAACTCTGTTCTGCGCGGCAAACGTTTCAGAACCTCGCCGGTAACAACGACGTTGTCGCCGACCACGTGGCCGGAGTTGCGTTTGACCCGTACCATTCTGCGCGTACCGTTATCAAACAAAACTTCAACGGAGATGCCGTGATGGGCAACTATCAGGCCGTTAGGCGTAAAACTGTTCATGTGGTGGTGTTCCGTTTTCCTGAAAGAATTGTCCCCTCGCGAGTTGTCGTCCGCTGGTGACCTTGACATCATACTAATAATCTAGCATACAAAGTCACAATAACCTAGCACGGCCGGGAGAATGAGGCCATACTGTCAGCAGAATTGAATGAGCTGTACACCAGGACCTATTCATGACAACCCAGAGCGAACATCCGTTTCAGAAACTTACCCCCACCCTGGTTATGGACGCCATAGAAAGCCGGGGCTTCGTCTGTGATCGTCGTATTTTTGCGCTTAACAGCTATGAAAACCGCGTCTATCAGGTTGGTATTGATGAATCGCAGCCCCTCATAGCGAAGTTTTACCGCCCGGAGCGCTGGAGCGAACAGCAGATCCTGGAGGAACACAGCTTCTGTTTTGAGCTTGTCGAACATGAACTTCCCATCGTTGCTCCTCTCAGGAATCCCGACGGCACAAGCCTGTTGCAGTACGCCGGGTTTTATTTTGCGCTCTATCCACGACAGGGAGGGCATGCCCCGGAGTTCGACAATCTCGACAATCTGAAAATACTGGGTCGATTGTTGGGGCGGATTCATGGCACCGGTGCGGTCAAGCCGTTTGAACATCGCCCGACGCTGGACAGGCAGAGTTTCGGTACCAACAGCGTGCGGCTGATTGAAGAGCGTTTCATACCGGATGAGTATCGCGCCAGCTATTCTTCTGTAACCGGGCAGTTGCTGGAAGCTATTGACAGCATTCTGGCCGAGGTCGGTCCGGTCCGTTTTATCAGGACGCATGGAGATTGCCATGCCGGGAATATTCTCTGGCGCGACAACGCCCCTCATTTTGTCGATTTCGATGACGCCCGTATGGCGCCGGCTATACAGGATCTCTGGATGATGTTCTCCGGGGAGCGCTCCCGGCAGCTGGCCCAACTGGATTCGTTACTGGAAGGGTACCGGGAGTTTAATGATTTCGATCCCCGCGAATTGCGTTTGATTGAGCCGTTGCGTACGTTGCGCATGCTGCATTACAGCGCCTGGCTCGCCCGGCGCTGGCAGGATCCCCTGTTTCCGCACACGTTCTTCTGGTTTAATACGACTCGTTACTGGGGTGAACATATTCTGGAATTGCGCGAACAGCTTGCGGCATTACGAGAGCCCGCTCTCGAAGTGCAGTGAGTGCCTAGCGGCCTGTATTCCCGATAGAAGGACGCTACTTTTTATCTTTGAGTAAATCGCGAATTTCCGCAAGCAGTACCTCTTGATTGGGTGGGGCTGCCGGCGCCTCTTCTTCTTTCTTCTTGAATGCGTTCATGGCTTTTACTGTCATGAATATGACGAACGCAATAATTATGAAATCTATAACAGTCTGCAGAAATTTTCCGTAGCTGATTACCACCGCCGGTTTCTTTCCGATGGCTTCCTGAATGACAACCGACAAGTTGGAAAAATCGACTCCTCCCAAAACGAAGCCAATGGGCGGCATAATCACATCGCCAACAAGGGATGAAATTATTTTACCAAAGGCCACCCCGATGATGATGCCTACCGCCATGTCAACCACATTCCCCTTGACTGCAAACTCTTTAAACTCCTTGAGCATGCTCATGACATTCCCTCCTGAGTAAAATGGTTCTGAACATTATGGTACCAGTGATTCAGGGCAAAACAAGCTGATCCTGGTAAATGAGTCTCCGAGTGGTGAGATTGACGTATTGACTAATAGGAACATTAATGTCAAAAAGAATAAAAACGTCTCAGCAGGAAATTCTTGCAAACCCCACAACAAAGGAGTTTAGAATGGTTAAAGCATCTGCCCGCCACATACTGGTGGCAACGAAAGAAGCGTGTGAAGCACTGAAAGCAAAGATTGAGGCCGGAGAAGATTTTGCGGTGTGTGCCCGTGAAAATTCCCAGTGCCCTTCGGGTAAAGATGGAGGAAATCTTGGCGAATTTGGCCCGGGGCAGATGGTTAAAGAGTTTGATACCGTTGTTTTCTCCGGTGAGGTAGGAAAAGTTCTCGGGCCGGTACAAACCCAGTTCGGCTATCATCTGATTGAAGTCACCAAACGCACAGCTTAACTGCCCGTACTAAGAGGCTACGTGCGTTCACAAAGATGTGTGTCTGTCGGAAGAATGCAGAAAATATCTTTAATGCACTAAAGGGAACATGCATCATGAAGCTACTGGATGGAAAAATTTGTGCTGAAAGCCTTGTTTCGGATATATCTAAAAAGGTAATCGGCTATGTGGGCTCCGGGTTACGCAAACCGCATATGACCGTGATTCTGGTCGGTGAGCATGCCCCCAGTGAATCTTACGTAAAATCCAAGATTAAATCGTGTGCAAGTGCCGGCTTTGACAGTGCTTTACTCCGTTTTCCGGAGAATATTACCGAGTCTGAACTCCTGGCGAAGATCTCCTCGATCAATGCCGATCCGGCTACTGATGGTCTGATTGTCCAGTTGCCGGTGCCGAAGCATATCAACCCACAAAATATCATCAATGCGATTGATCCTGAAAAGGACATTGACGGGTTTCATCCGACCAATTTCGGCCGTATGACCTTGGGGCAGAAAGCTTTCAGGCCGGCTACCGCCTATGGCATCTGCAAGCTGCTTCAGTTTTATGAAATACCGGTCAAAGGCAAGCACTGTGTCGTTATCGGCCGGTCAAACATCGTCGGAAAACCTATTTCGATCATGCTGTCAAACGACTTCGATATCGGCAATGCAACGGTCACTCTGGCTCATATCGAAACTCCGCGTGAGCTCTTGCTGGACGAAACCCGGCGCGCTGATATCATTGTCGTGGCAGTCGGCATTCCTGGCTTTGTCACCGAGGATATGGTCAAGGAGGGGGTTGTGATGATTGATGTCGGCATCAATCGGCTCGAAAACGGCAAGCTGGTGGGGGATGTGGATTTTGAAAATGTCAGTAAAAAATGTTCCTGGATAACTCCTGTACCCGGAGGCGTTGGCAGGATGACGGTGGCTGCCCTGATGATAAATACGCTGATGGCGTAT
>JABBNX010000265.1 GCA_019352135.1 Pseudomonadota bacterium | reverse complement strand
TCTAAGTGTTATTTCAACACCTTTGTGGAATGGCTTGGTTGAAAAACTACCTTTTGCCGAAAAAGGGAAGCAGATCGATTATTATGATTCTGTCCTGCCTGCCTTCGGTGTCCGTGTATCAGTGACGGCGAAAGTATATTTTGTCCGGAAGCGTGTCAACGGAAAAATGTCTCGGATCATCCTTGGCAAGCATGGCGTTGACAAGATGACGGCGGATGCTGCCCGTGATGCTGCTCAAGATGTCTTCGGAGAGATACGCAGAGGGATTGACCGTAACCTGGAGAAAAAGAAAGCTATGGCTCGCGGGCTTGTCCTGTCTGATGCCGCCGATCAATATTTTGAGTCACGCGACTTGAAAGAGAGCACCGCCAAGAATTATAAGCTTCTGCTGGACACTCATTTCAAGGACTGGCAGAAAAAACCGCTCAAGGACATTAGTCGCGAGATGGTGGCGGCACGTCACCTGAAGATAAGCAAAACATCCGGCGCGGCATCCGCCAATAACGCCATGAAGGTACTGCGCCTGTTCTACAACTATTCTGCCGGAAAGTTTCCCGGCACTCTGCCTGAAAACCCTGTCAAAGTCCTTACCCATGTCCGCCAATGGAACCGGGTGGAGCGGCGCAAGTCGATCATCGAAACCAGCGCCCTTCCCTACTGGATCAAAGCTGTTGAAAAGCTGCAAAACCCGACGATACGCGACTTTTTCAAGATGCTCCTGTTTACCGGCCTGCGCAAGAATGAGGCGCTTCAACTAAAATGGGATGATGTAAATATGCAGGAGAAGAAATTCACCATCATTGACACCAAGAACAAAAAGCCGCACACCCTGCCCATGACTAACTACCTGGTGGATCTTTTTAAAGTGCGTCTTGATCTCAAAGAAAATGATTTCGTCTTTCCCGGCACTGGGAAAAGCGGTCATCTCTATGAACCACGCAAACAGATTGCCGTCATAGAACATGAAACCCATAAAACGCTGAACGGCATTGCAACTGATGAGGAACTGGATACGCTCCTGAAGAAAGACCCGAAGAGTCTCAAGCCGGGAATCAGTTTCATGCCTCACGACCTGCGCCGGACATTTGCCAAGATAGCCGAGAAGAACGCCAGCTATACAGAGTTGAAGCGGTTGCTCAATCATTCGACCGAAGACGATGTGACACAAGGTTATCTGGTAATCTCGGTGGACGACCTTCGCGCTCCCATGCAGCGGATCACAAACGCCATCAAGATTGCCACAACTACCAAGACGGCAAAAGTCATACCGATGCAGGAAGAGCGAACCAAAAGAAATATTTTAAAATAAAATTATGCGACACTAAATGTTGTGGCTCTAGCGATTAGGTGATTTAGTACATGTCCTTTTGTGTTACGGCTAGTTACGTCACACAATATCTACCTTGACTTTTGTTTCGTGCCACCATAGATTGTGCCTAGAGATTGTGAGAGGGCCATAAGCATGACTACTGAACATCACCCCATAACCCGATTAAGTACACTTCTGCCGTGCTTTCGCAAGATAGTGAAAGATTTTCGGGATAATGGTGATTACTGGCTCATGCTCCATTTTTATCAAGGCGGCCTGCGGGCACCTCGAATAGTTGACACCGGCGATAAACTGAAAGCCAAGAAAGAGCTTGCCGATTTTCTCAAGGCATGGGGCAAACCGCAGTTTACAGGCCAGGTGTCATTCTATTTGAAGCATGCGGAGTTTACCGATCATTTCAATGTGTATCCTGGTGCCGGAAGTTATGACGAGTACCTGAAAGAAGGAATTCAATTCAAGGTGAAGACTTATTACGATCAAGACGAAGGCATGGACGTTTATCGAATTGAAGAAAAAGGTATTATCAAGAAGAAAGATTATTCTGACGAAATCCCGTTCTGAGCATACCTCCCACATGGGAACTTGAGCGAACAGAACATGCAAGTTCTTCGGGTAACAGCCTCCCCTTGGTGGGGAATTTTACAGTAACCCGAAACATTTCAACATCTGCTTTGGCCTCCCGCAAGGGAACTTTATTAAAGCAGAACTTAGATTAACCTTCACGGCGGCAGCCTCCCCAATGGGGAACTTTACGGCAGCCGGGAACAACCACATAAACCTGACGCTGACCTCCTGTAAGGGAACTTCATCACAAGTCAGGTGCATTGGTTAGTAGACCTCTAAAGGACAGGACGGACAGGGCGCACACGGGGAATTTTACCAAAGGCCTCCCCAGCTCTCCCGGTCATGGGAACTTGAAATAATCCTCCCATCCGTCATAACGCCTTAGAACTATATCGAACCCCAGTGTTGAGCAAGGTTGACGCATTTTGTGCGTCCTCTGTTCAACGCTGGGGTTTTTTTATTGAACCCGCCCGGAACCTCGGTGTTGACAGAGAAAGCATCTGTCACATCGGGGTTTTTCTGTTTTGGGCGGCAATCTAACTAATTCACTTAATGGAGAATACTAAAATGAATTTTCAAGCAAATGACAAATTGATGAATCAGAAGGAAGTAAAGGAAATTACCGGACTGGCAGACAGCACACTTGAGCAGTGGCGTCTCAAGGGCAAGGGGCCAAAGTTTATCAAACTGGGGCGACTGGTGCGTTACCGTACTTCTGATGTCCAGGCATATATTGCCGGTCTACAGGGCTTCAGCAGCACTACCGAAGCCGATATGGCCAAAGGAGTTTGACATGGCCAACGAGGATGATTTCAAACAGGCCATGCAGGCCGCCGGGGTAGAACCCGGCGAGTCTGTTCTGCCTGACGGTATACTTCACCGTTTCCAAGTCGCTGGTGATCGTCCCGGAAGCAAAAACGGCTGGTACGTTCTGCATGGCGATGATCTGGCAGCGGGTCAGTTCGGCTGTTTCAAACGCGGCATTTCTGAAACATGGTGCGCGAAGGCATACCAAACCCTTAGCATCGAAGAAAAAACCCGCTACAAAGCAAATATGGAAGCGGCAAAAAACCAGCGGGACGCCGATTTATCCCGCTTGCAGGCTGAATGCCGAACGTGGTGTGTTGAGAGATGGAAACAAAGTAAAGATGCCACGGACAGTCACCCGTATCTGCAAAAGAAGGGTGTCCATGCCTACGGCCTGAAGTTGATGAAGGATTCTCTTCTGATTCCACTCTACGATACCGCCGGAATTATCCAGGGAATACAAATTATCCAACCGGACGGGAGTAAGGTTTTCAAGACCGGCACCGCCAAGCAAGATCGGAAGAGCTC